>JAFSXN010000053.1 GCA_017444015.1 Lachnospiraceae bacterium
CATACCTGGCTGAGAAGTCTTACGAATAAGGGAACTGAGGCAGAATTACAGGGAATTCTAAAGGTTACGCCGGGTCTTGACGTTAAGAACAGGAAATATGCCGATAACGTAATGAATGTATTTACCAGGGCAAACGAAAAATTAATGCGCAAAAGCAAGGAGGGAAACGGTATGTGCGAAGCGATCAACGAATTATTTGCGGAAGAGACAGCGGCAGAAAGAAAGAGAGCTGATGAGGCAGAAGAGGAACTGGTCTATACAATGAGTGAACTCAACTACACAAGGGGCAAGCTGACCGATACCGAAGGCAAGTTGACCGATACAGAGAGCAAGCTGATTGATATGGAGAGCAGATTGAAGGAGGTATTGGCTGAAAATATACGCCTTAAGGCGTCGATGAATTAATGTATCCTGTCCGGCAATTAATTGCGGTCGCGAGTATAAGCACCGGACAACTGCGTAATTCCATAGTTACCATTCACGGCCGAACTGCGCAGACTTGCGCAGTTACGGCCCGATACGTAGCATATGAGATGGGTTCTGCCCATCGCCGCAGGCGATTTTACATGGCAGAACCCGTTACTATTCGCGGCTCTAAGGGCCGTGAATAGTAACATTTTATAAAATGTTTATATTTGGGAAGGGCATTCCTGTGTTGACAAAGAAGGAGGGCGGTGCTATAGTTACCCTATCGTAACAATTTTGTAACAAATTTGCATGCCTTGAAGGGGGGCTGCATACGGAGGAGGTTTGTTACAAAAAGCGACATATATTGAGGGGAATCTGAAGATTTTCTGGAGGATGCTTAATTTATGAAGCGAAATTATGTCAGAGCTACGGCCTGCGGTCTGATCGCGGCTCTGCTCGTGACAGGAAATACAAGTGTTGTAAGTGCTACGACCGCGGCGTCGATTTTGCCGACGGAAGGAAGTATCTTAGCGACGGGCGATGGAGTATCCCTTGACGATATCAAGGCTTCGATCGCCAGGAACGAAGCGAAAAAGAAGGTTCAGAGCACGCATTCGACGGATGTGAAGAGCGCGTCCTCGACGGTGGCTCTGACGGCGAGTGTTAAGGATAATGTCAATATTTCGATCAAGGTGGAAACGCCTGCTTCGAAAGCGGTAAAGGAAGCGCAGGCGGCTGCGGCGGAGGGAGATACCTCTGCTCTGGTGACCGAAGCGCAGATGATCGTATCGAATACGGATGACGGGACGGTAATCCCGACCGCGACTACGATCATTACGGAGACCTCTCCGGCGGCGAAGGAAGAGCCGGAAGAGAGTAGTGAGAGCGAAGATGCTTCTGCCTCGGTTTCCGGAAATGAGATCGAAAACGTCGAAGCTGTTGAAAGTACAGAGGAGGTTGCTCCGGAGGAGCTGGTTTCGGTCCAGACCGGAACGATGCCTTCGATCGCCGTAGATATCGATCTTGAGAGCGCAAGCGGAGAAGAGGGGCTTGTCAAGAAGATCATCGCGAAGTGCGACGGATTTGTTAACGTCAGAGAGCAGCCGAATGAAGAGGCTGAGGTAGTAGGTAAGCTGTATAACCATTCCGCCGGTGAGTGGCTCGACAAAGAAGGCGACTGGTATAAGATCGTGTCCGGTAACGTTACCGGTTATGTATACGGAAGCTATGTAGTGACCGGGCAGGCGGCGGTTGAGCTTGCCGCCGAGGTCGGCGAGAGAGTCGCGGTCGTCCATACGACGACGTTAAAGGTCAGAGAGGAGCCCAGTACGGAGGCTACCGTTCTCGGACTGGTACCCGACCAGGACCGTCTGACCGTTTTAGAGGAGACCGATGAATGGGTCAAGGTTTCCATCGAGGAAGGCGACGGCTACGTTTCGAAGGAGTTTGTATCTCTTTCGACCGAATTCCCGAAGGCTGAGAGCAAGGCAGAGGAAGCGGCGAGATTAGCCAAGGAAGAGGCGGCAAGAAAGGCTGCGAACGCGGCGGCTGCCAAGGCGCAGCAGAAGAAGTCGGGTAGCGGAAAGAGTTCCTCAGGCGGCGGAAGCTATGCGGTATCGGGCGGCGGAAGCAGCGCAGGAAACGCGGTTGCGAACTACGCTCTCCAGTTTGTCGGTAATCCTTATGTATACGGCGGCTCGAGCCTGACAGGCGGTACGGACTGCTCCGGATTTACGATGAGTGTATATAGGAACTTCGGCGTATCTCTTCCCCATTCGTCAGGTGCCCAGAGAAGCGCTGGCTATAGTGTGGGAGGTATCGGAAACGCGCAGCCGGGTGATATCGTATGCTACTCGGGCCACGTAGGGATCTATATCGGAGGCGGTCAGATCGTTCACGCAAGTACCGCTAAGACCGGTATCAAGGTCAGCAACGCAGGTTATCGTTCGATTCTGGATGTAAGAAGAATATTCTGATAATTAAGCCCCGGAAGGTACGACCTTTCGGGGCTTTTCGAACCCGGAAAAGCCATCTATATTTTTCATTCACTCCGAGTTCGGAATATGATATAATAAAGCTGCTAGGAGGAAAGACCATTAAGGATAAAGGAGGGTGATCTTATGCCGGCAAATGAAAAAGAGCTGAATGTCAATCTTTTGGAGAGATTGGATATTGTTGAGCGGATAGAATCCGTTATCGAAGAGGGCGGAGATATTGAAGCGGTTAAAAAGCAGCTTGAATTTGAAAAGAAACTGATAAAGCGGAAACTGTATCAGGAAATGCCTGTCTCGAATTAGATTGGATGAATAAATTCAAACCATAAAAAGCCGAAGGAGGAACAGCTTATGAAGTTTGTTATTGCAGGGAAAAATATAGAGGTAACGGATAATCTGAGGAGCGCGGTAGAGGATAAGATCGGTAAGCTCGAAAGATATTTTACGCCGGATACCGAGGCGAAGGTAACCTTAAGCGTTGAGAAGGACCGCCAGAAGATCGAGGTAACGATCCCCGTCAAGGGAAGCATTATCCGTTCCGAGCAGGTCAGCAACGATATGTATGTATCGATCGATCTTGTAGAGGAGATCATCGAGCGCCAGTTGAAGAAATATAAGAACAAGCTGGCAAACGATATCACGGCTGCCAGACATGAGAGCAGTTTCCAGAAGGAATTCCTGGAAAAGGATTATGAGGAGGACGATGAGATCAAGATCGTCCGTTCGAAGAAATTCGATATCAAGCCGATGTATCCCGAGGATGCCTGTATCCAGATGGAGCTTTTAGGGCACAGCTTCTACGTTTTCTGTAATGCCGAGACGGATCAGGTCAATGTGGTATACAAGAGAAAGGGAAATACCTATGGATTGATCGAGCCGGAGGCCTGAAAATCGGATTTTTATGGGGGAGCATCTTGAAGATGTTCCCTTTTTCTTTATGCGCACGCCCGCATATGGTAATTTTCCGGCTGAAGCCGGACGCGGGTGCGCAACCCACGATTGCGTAGCAATCATCGGGCGGCGCGGGCGAGTAGGAGGGAAAAACTTCCTCCTACTCGATTATTGTGAATACAGACCTTTTATGCTATAATGTGGGGCGGCTTACAGTAATTAAATTTTTTATCTCGGAGGAAATCTATATGGCGAAAAAAATTGTTTTAGCGGGAGCCTGTCGTACCGCGATCGGTACCATGGGCGGAAGTCTCAGTACAACTCCTGCGGCGGAGCTTGGCGCTCTTGTAATTAAGGAAGCGCTGAACCGTGCGGGCGTAGCGCCTGAAAACGTGGATCACGTTTATATGGGCTGTGTTATCCAGGCAGGTCTTGGCCAGAATGTGGCTCGTCAGGCATCGATCAAGGCGGGACTTCCCATCGAGACTCCGGCTGTTACAACGAACGTTGTCTGCGGCTCGGGACTGAACTGCGTAAATCAGGCGGCTCAGATGATCCTTGCTGGTGACGCGGATGTAGTTGTTGCGGGCGGTATGGAAAATATGTCGCTTGCGCCCTATGCGATCCCTCAGGGCCGTTACGGTTACCGGATGACTTGGCCGAGCCAGAGTCAGGGAGCGCTTGTGGATACGATGGTCAAGGATGCCCTCTGGGATGCGTTCAATGACTATCATATGATCACAACGGCGGACAATATCGCTAAGGAATGGAAGCTGACCAGGGAAGAACTGGATGAGTTCGCGCTGAAGTCCCAGCAGAAGGCCTGCGCGGCGATCGAGAACGGTGCTTTCAAGAAAGAGATCGTTCCGGTTGAAGTAAAGAAGAAGAAAGAAACGATTGTTTTTGATACGGATGAAGGACCGAGAGCCGGTTCTACGATCGAGGGTCTCGCGAAGCTCCGCCCGATCAATCCGGACGGGGTAGTTACCGCGGGTAACGCTTCCGGGATCAATGACGGCGCGGCAGCCATCGTTGTTATGAGTGAGGAGAAGGCAAAGGAGCTTGGCGTTAAGCCCATGGCTACCTGGGCAGGCGGCGCTCTGGCCGGCGTACGTCCCGAAGTTATGGGAATCGGCCCGGTTGCGGCGACGAAGAAGGTTTGCGCAAAGACCGGCTATCAGGTATCGGATTTCGATCTGATCGAGGCGAACGAAGCTTTTGCGGCGCAGTCTGTAGCGGTAGGCAAGGAGCTTGGCTTCGATCCCGAGAAGTTGAATATCAACGGCGGCGCGATCGCGTTAGGCCATCCTGTAGGAGCTTCGGGAGCAAGAATTCTCGTAACCCTCTTACATGCGATGGAAGCTAAAGGCGCGAAGAAGGGTCTTGCGACTCTCTGTATCGGCGGCGGTATGGGCTGCGCTACGATCGTTGAGCGTGACTAAGATAAAGTATTCTGCCAGACATTTCCGGATGTCTGGCAGTGTATGTAACAGAGCTTTATAGCGGAAGCTATCCGCTGTTTGAGTATAAAAAGTAAGGAGAGATGCAAATGGAATTCGTTTTATACGAGGTAAAGGATGCGGTAGGCGTTATTACGATCAACCGCGAAAAGGCGCTGAATGCTCTGAATTCCCAGGTACTTGACGAGCTGAATCAGACCCTTGACGGCGTGGATCTGGAGACGATCCGCTGTCTGATTCTGACGGGCGCGGGAGAGAAATCCTTCGTTGCCGGCGCGGATATCGGCGAGATGAGTACGTTAACAAAGGCGGAGGGCGAGGCCTTCGGAAAGAAGGGAAATGATGTCTTCCGTAAGCTGGAGACCTTCCCGATCCCTGTGATTGCGGCAGTGAACGGTTTCGCGCTGGGCGGCGGCTGCGAGATCTCTATGAGCTGCGATATCCGGATCTGCTCGGAGAATGCTGTATTCGGACAGCCCGAGGCAGGCTTGGGGATTACGCCGGGCTTTGGCGGAACTCAAAGGCTTGCGAGACTGGTCGGCCCCGGTATGGCAAAGCAGATGATCTATACCGCAAGGAATATCAAGGCGGACGAGGCGCTTCGGATCGGGCTTGTCAACGCGGTTTATCCGCAGGACGAGCTGATGGCGCAGGCGGAGAAGATGGCGGCGGGTATCGCGAAGAATGCTCCGATCGCTGTCAGAAACTGCAAGAAAGCCATCAACGACGGTCTGGACGCGGATATGGACGAGGCGATCGTGATCGAAGAGAAGCTGTTCGGGGATTGCTTCGAGACCGAGGATCAGAGATACGGGATGAAGTGCTTCCTTGAAAAAGTGAAGGATAAAGAGCCGTTCAAGAACAAATAAATCATTAGAAGGAGGAATTATAAATGAAGGTAGGAGTTATCGGCGCGGGAACTATGGGTTCCGGTATTGCGCAGGCGTTTGCCATGACTGACGGCTATGAGGTCTGCTTATGCGACATCAAGCTGGAGTTCGCCGAGGGCGGACTTGCGAAGATCAAGAAGAATCTGAATTTCTTAGTAGGCAAGGAAAAGCTGACCCAGGAGAAGGCGGATGAGATCTTAGGCAAGATCACGATCGGCTTGAACGATATCTGCGGAGACTGTGATCTGATCATCGAGGTAGCCCTCGAGAAGATGGAGATCAAGCAGGGTATCTTCAAGGAGCTGCAGGGTATCGTTAAGAAGGATTGTATCTTTGCTTCCAATACTTCTTCGCTTTCGATCACAAAGATCGGCGAGGGGCTGGATCGTCCGATGATCGGTATGCATTTCTTCAATCCCGCTGACCGTATGAAACTCGTTGAGGTGATCAAGGGCGAGAATACGCCGCAGGAGATGGTGGATCAGATCAAGAAGATCTCTGAGGATATCGGCAAGACTCCGGTTGAGGTCAATGAGGCTCCCGGTTTTGTTGTAAACCGTATACTGGTTCCGATGATCAACGAGGCTATCGGGGTACTGGACGCGGGAACCGCTTCGGCGTCGGATATCGACGTCGCGATGCAGCTTGGCGCTTCCCATCCGATGGGACCTCTGCATCTGGCTGACCTGATCGGACTGGATATCTGCCTTGCGATCATGGAGGTTCTTCATACGGAGACCGGTGATGACAAGTACGCTCCGCAGCCGCTTCTTAAGAAGATGGTGGAAGAGAAGAAACTCGGCAGGAAGAGCGGTGTCGGATTCTTTGATTACTCGAAGTAGGATTATAATATAGGAGGAAATATTTATCATGGATTTTTCTTTATCAAAAGAACATGAAATGGCAAGACAGCTTTTTGCTGACTTTGCTGAAAACGAGGTAAAGCCTCTCGCTCAGGAAATCGATGAAAATCACAGATTCCCGAGGGAAACGGTAGATAAGATGGCAAAGTACGGCTTCCTTGGAATTCCGGTTCCGAAGGAGCAGGGCGGACAGGGCTGCGATATCCTTACGTATGTAATGTGCGTTGAGGAGCTGTCCAAGGTCTGTGGAACAACAGGTGTTATCGTATCTGCGCATACATCGCTCTGTATCGACCCGATTATGACCTTCGGAACGGACGCTCAGAAGGAAAAGTATCTGGTTCCCCTTGCAAAGGGCGAAAAGCTCGGAGCTTTCGGCCTTACCGAGCCCGGAGCAGGAACCGACGCCCAGGGACAGCAGACCAAGGCAGTGCTCGATGGCGATGAGTGGGTATTGAACGGCTCCAAGTGCTTTATCACAAACGGTAAGGAAGCGGACGTTTATGTTATCTTTGCTGTTACCGGCAAAGTTGAAAAGCGCGGCAGGATGATGAAGGAGATTTCCGCCTTTATCGTAGAAAAGGGAACCCCGGGCTTTACCTTCGGTACGAAGGAAAACAAGATGGGTATCTGCGGCTCCTCGACCTATGAGCTGATCTTTACGGACTGCAGGATCCCGAAGGACAATCTCCTCGGACAGCAGGGCAAGGGCTTCAATATCGCGATGCATACCCTTGACGGCGGACGTATCGGTATCGCCGCTCAGGCTCTGGGACTTGCAGAGGGAGCTTTAGAGACGACGATCGAATATGTTAAGGAAAGAAAGCAGTTCGGAAAGAGCATCGGTTCCTTCCAGAACACCCAGTTCCAGCTGGCGGATATGGCAACCAAGGTTGAGGCTGCCAAGATGCTTGTATACAAGGCTGCCAGGAAGAAGGACGAGTACAGGGAAAATCCGAAGATCTCCTATTCGGTAGAGGCGGCGATGGCAAAGCTCTACGCGGCGGAAGTAGCTATGGAGGTTACGACCAAAGCGGTCCAGCTGCACGGCGGCTACGGATATATCAGAGAGTACGATGTAGAGCGTATGATGCGCGACGCGAAGATCACGGAAATCTACGAGGGAACCTCGGAGGTTCAGAGAATGGTCATCGGCGCAAGCCTGTTAAAGTAGGAAGAGGAGGATAAAAATCGTGAAAATAATTGTTTGTATCAAACAGGTTCCCGATACCAAGGGCGGCGTACAGTTCAACCCGGACGGAACCTTAAACAGAGCGGCAATGCTTGCTATCATGAATCCGGACGACAAGGCGGGTCTTGAGGCGGCTTTAAGATTAAAGGATCAGTACGGCGCGGAGGTTACGGTTCTTACCATGGGTCTTCCGAAGGCTACGGATGTTCTTCGTGAGGCGCTTGCGATGGGAGCGGACAAGGCAATCCTGATTACCGACAGAAGGCTCGGCGGAGCGGATACGTGGGCTACCTCTTCGACGATCGCGGCGGGTATCCGGAACCTTGACTATGATCTCATTATTACCGGACGTCAGGCAATCGACGGCGATACCGCTCAGGTCGGCCCTCAGATCGCTGAGCACCTTCAGATCCCCGTTATCTCCTATTGCCAGGAGTTAAAGATCGACGGCAACAAGGTTATCGTTAAGCGTCAGTACGACGACAGACATCATATTCTCGAGGCACAAATGCCCTGCCTCTTAACTGCTCTTTCAGAGCTGAATGACCCGAGATATATGACCCCGGGCGGGATCTTCGATGCGGTAAAGGCAGATATCACAACCTGGAGCAGAGACGATCTGAAGGATCTGGACGATGCCAATATCGGTTTGGCCGGATCGCCGACCAAGATCGCGAAGGCTTCCGACAAGGTCAGAAAGGGAGCGGGCGAGAAGGTTGTGCCCGAATCTCCGGACGAGGCGGTAAGCTATATTACCGGCAAGCTCTTAGAAAAGCATGTTATATAAGGTGACAGGAGGAGATCGAGAAAATGAACTTAGAAGAATATAAAGGCGTATACGTCTATGCCCAGCAGGTCGACAACAAGATCAGCGGCATTTCCTATGAATTACTCGGTAAGGCAAGAGAGCTTGCCGAGCCGTTAAATGCGGAGGTTACAGCGGTTCTGATCGGTTCCGGCGTAAAGGATCTCTGCGATTCCCTGGCCGAATACGGCGCGGACAAGGTAATCCTTGTAGATGATCCGGAGCTTAAGGAATATCGTACCGAGCCTTACGCTCACGCTCTGGCTTCCGTTATCAACGAGTACAAGCCCGAGATCATGCTGGTAGGAGCTACCGCGATCGGAAGAGATCTCGGTCCTACGGTTTCCGCAAGAGTCGCAACAGGACTTACGGCGGACTGTACCGTACTTGATATCGGTGATTTCCCGCTTCAGCCGATTCCCGGTCAGGAGCAGCTTCATAACCAGCTTCTGATGACCCGTCCGGCGTTTGGCGGAAATACCATCGCTACGATCGCCTGCCCGAACAACCGTCCTCAGATGGCTACCGTTCGTCCCGGCGTTATGCAGAAGATCGACCCGATCGCAGGAGCTAAGGCAGAAGTGATCGAGTTCAACCCGGGCTTCACACCGGACAACAGATATGTCACCATCAAGGAAGTGGTTAAGGCTGTTTCCGATACCGTTGATATCATGGACGCTAAGATCCTGGTATCCGGCGGTCGTGGTGTTGGCTCTCCGGAGAACTTC
>JAFSXN010000054.1 GCA_017444015.1 Lachnospiraceae bacterium
CTCCACAGAGAGCGCCAGCGAATGGGCGGCAAAGATCGTCGTACCCATACCGTTGACCATACCAGCGAAAACGACCTGTCCGAAGGAGCCGGTAGCGGAATTCAAAAGCGCAGGCATAGCGACCTTGCACATAGGTCCGAACAGCTCCCGGTCAAACCGCATTCCCCGAAGAGGAAACCTGAGCCATTCATTTCTGAAGAACATCACCGCGGTCAGAATACTCGAAAAAAGAGTCGATATGGCTGTAGCGATGGCGGCTCCCGTCACTCCCAGCGAAACCCCGTAGATCAGGATCCCGTTGAGGATCACATTCAGGACATTGGAGATCAGACCGATCACCATAGGGGTCCTTGTATCCTTGACAGCCTGGAGCGAAGTCGTCATCAAAATACTGACCGCTCTCGGCAGCATGACCAGGTTTGTGATAAAGAAATAGCGCGATGCATTCGCCCGGATCGGAACATCTGCGTGCATCCATCCGGGAATAAACGGGGACAGGCCAAGCGTAGCCGCGGTCAGAACTGTGCCGATCACGATGCCGCTTATAACTGCCAGCTCGGAGCTTTTCCTCGCCCGTTCTCTGTTCCCTGCCCCGTAAGCCTGCGAGATCAGCGTCAGAGCGCCGATGGCAAAGGAATACGGAAGGGAGCCGACAAGCCACCCCACCGTAGTCGTCGTACTGACTGCAGCGGTAGCCTCCTCCCCCAGATGCCCGACCATAGCGGTATCAATATACTGCATGATCGTTCCCATGATATTCTGCAGTATTACCGGAAGCGCCAGGTGTATGATCGGTAAAAGCGCAGCCGACAGCTTCTCCCTCGTATGAAGCAGGCTCCAAAGCTTGTTTGCAGCCGTTCCTATGCACAAGCCGAACAGAACGCCGCAAAGATCGATCCAGACATCCCTTATCTCCGGAGACCTGCCGGAAAAATGCTGGATCGTCTCGTCAATAAAAGCAACGATCCCGCCCAGGTTTAAAGCAAACGCATATTTTAATAAGGAAGTCAAAGCTCCGGGATCCCTGCGAAGAACAAGCCGCAGGGGCAGATATGGGCAAAGCAGGAAAAGCTCGGTCCCAAGAACCGTAAATTCCAGAAAATGCGCATGCTTTCGAAGAATGTACTCATAAGCCCCGGTACCGTAAAATAGCTCGGTCATAGTGCGGCTCTCCACGGAGGAAACACTTCTCGAAAGCAGCGAATGTCCCCAGATGAAGGCCAGGGTCAGAACAAAAGCAAGCTTTATGATCTTATGCTTATTGACAGGCTGATCCAACTACTGTATTCTCCTTGTCATGGAATTCATAATTACACCCGGGCTTCTGGAATATATGAAAAAAAAGAAAAAAATGAATATTTCCGTAGAGGTTGCAAGCAGCGACCACTCCGATTTTGAAGTCACGGAGATCTATCTTCGTCTGGTTTCCGACAACTTTGCCGAATATCTGGTAAGTAAAAAAAGATACGTTGCTAAACAGAGCAAAGCCGGTCTTGTGCTGCTTCCGCCCTACCGGCTCGAATACGACAACGTAATAACCTTCAGTCTCGGGAAATTTCTGTTATTTCACATCTTAAAGCAGGAAGGGATAAGACTTTGATCATCTTTTCTGAGTATACATCAAAAAGACGGATCGCGCCACCGGTACGAAAGGCGTTTGTCTCCGTAAAAAAACAGTAAAGGCAGGTACATTATGAAAAACAGCCTCCGTGAGATCATACTTCTTACTGCGGGAAATCTGAAAGCCCTTTTAAAATGGATCATCGTCTCGCTTCTGACGGGCATCTTCTGCGGCCTGATCGGAACGCTCTTTCATAAAAGCATAGAATGCGTAACCGAATTAAGGGGTGAATATCCCTGGCTTTTGTTTTTTCTGCCCCTGTTCGGTCTTGTGATCACCGGGATCTATCATCTGTTCCATACGAACGGGCAGAATACAAACGACATCATAAAAGCTGTCCATTCCGGAACGGAGATCGACATTGCCCTGCTTCCGTCGATCTTCCTTTCTACGGTCCTGACCCATCTCGGCGGAGGCTCTGCCGGAAGAGAAGGAGCGGCGCTTCAGATGGGAGGCGCAGTAGGCTTTCATGTAGGGAAATGGCTGAAGCTTGACGACAATGATATCCGTACCGCAACCATGGCAGGAATGGCAGCCTTCTTTACTGCTCTCTTCGGAACGCCCATCGCCGCGACCGTTTTCGTAATGGAGGTCATCAGTGTAGGCGTGATCTACCATGCCACGCTGATCCCCTGTCTCGGAGCATCGCTGATCGCCTTTCGCTTTTCGGATCTCTTCGAGGTCGAGCCCACGTATTTTCTCATTCAGGAAGTGGACTTTTCCCTCCCCATGATCTTAAGGATCGCAATCCTCGGGATCCTCTGCGCCTTTGTCTCCGTCCTTTTTGTCGGCGCGGTCCACAAGGCGGAGCATCTGGCCGTCACTTACTTTAAGAATCCCTGGATCAGGTCCGTGGCAGGCGGAGTTATCATTATCCTTCTGACCCTCCTCTATGGTTCCCAGCGCTACAACGGCGCGGGAATGAGCATTATCGAAGATGCAATGAGGGGTTATGCCCTTCCCTGGGACTTCCTGCTAAAGATCCTCTTTACTGCCATAACCTTAGCCTTCGGTTTCCGGGGAGGAGAGGTTGTCCCTTCCTTCTGTATCGGGGCCGTATTCGGCTGTACGGTC
>JAFSXN010000055.1 GCA_017444015.1 Lachnospiraceae bacterium
ATCGGCTTACCTGACAACATCATCCCCGTGATGATGTTTGCTATGGGTTACCCCTCGGAAAAATCCAAACCGCACCCATTTCATTTTCAAAGAAAACCGATTGAAAAAACAGTAACGATACTGTAGGCAAATAAACAGGAGCATTAGAATGAACAGTATTTTCCACCGAATCAGTGTCAGGCGATTTGAAGACAGACCCGTAGAAAAAACAGAAGCAATCCTTCGGGCAGCGATGCAGGCTCCTTCTGCGGCCAATCAGCAGCCGTGGGAATTCTATGTCGTGACAGACAAGAAGAAAATACTTGAACTGTCAAGAACTAACCCCAATGCAAGAGCGGCTGCCAACGCCCCGGCCGTGATTGTCCCGGTATATCGGAAAAACTGCTATTTGCCTGACTTCGCAGAGATAGACCTTTCCATAGCAACAGAAAATCTATGGTTAGAAACAGATGCGCAGGGGCTCAGAGGCGTATGGATCGGGATCGCTCCATGGGAGGACCGCATGAGGACGGTCGAAAGAGTGTTGGATATTCCTGAGCATCTGAGAGCCTTTGCACTGTTTCCTTACGGATATCCGGCAGAAACGAGAGCACAGCAGAACCGTTTTGACGAAAGCAGAATCCACTATGTGGAATGAAAGGAGCACTTGTGATGGAGTTTAAAGAAGTCATCAAAAACCGTTTTTCATGTAGAAAATACAGTGATAAAGAAGTCGAAGCTAAAAAACTGACTGCCATTCTTGAGGCAGGCCGCCTGGCTCCTACGGCCAAAAATCTGCAGGAACAACGAGTTTACGTTCTCCAGTCATCTGCCGCACTTGCCAAAATCGATTCGGTTATGCCGTGCCGATATGGAGCGCCAGTTGTCATCGCTGTGGCATATGATAAGAACAATGTTTTCACTTACCCCGGCGGAAAGAAACAATCCGGCGACGAGGATGCGGCGATTGTGGCGACCCAGATGATTCTCGCTGCCACCGATGAAGGACTGAACAGTCTGTGGAACAACTTTACTGGAAACAGGCGAAAAGACGCCGGAAGAGATATGTCCGGTTCTCTATATGATGTCGATATTAGGGCAGAGATGGAAGTTCCCGATCCTCTGGCATCTGGCAGATGAGGGGACGCTCAGATATAACGAACTGAAGAGGGGAATCCCGCTCATCACTAATATTATGCTGACGCAGTCGCTGCGTGATCTGGAAAAGAGTTATCTGATTGAGCGAAGGAACTATGATTCCATTCCACCAAGGGTGGAGTATTCTTTATCTGAGAGAGGGAAGACGCTGATCCCGCTTTTGAAGCAGATGCACGAATGGGGAGCGGATCAGATGGAGCTTGTGGTAGCGGAAGCTAAAAAGTTGAAAGCTTAGTGTACTATATACGTACGGTTGATGGATTTGTTGCTGCAGACCTGAAATCATGATATTTTCGGTCATACAGTTTTGACCCGCGATATTTTCGGTTGAACCGATGACATCAATGCCATTGTCTCAAGGCATGTAGAAGCTGTGGCGCAGATGTCGCTGACGATCGCAGATGAAGCATTGAGCAAAAAGCTGGAGCCGGGGGTCTGCAATACCAGAAGGCGGTATGAGCTGATGAAAATGTTTCACGCAGAGTGCGAAAAGCGAGGTGTGCCGCATACGCCGGATGACTGCTTCCGTTATACAAGTAAACTGCCGGATAAGTACGAGCAGATGAGTATTTTTGATCTGGAAGGGTGAGCGCTGGGAATTTGCCAAACAGCAAGTATGGTTTAGAGGAGGATAACAGAGGATGAATAAAACGGATTTGCATAAAACATTATATGAGCTTCAGGATCTGAAATATCGCGATATGCAGATAAAGATAATCCCTTCGATAGAGCCGGAATCTGTGATAGGCGTAAGAACTCCGGAGCTTAAAGCGATGGCAAAGGAGATCTTGAAATCCGGAGACTATAGGGATTTTTTGAAGGAGCTGCCCCATAAGTATTTTGAGGAGAATCAGCTGCAGGCCTTTATTATCTCCGGGATGAAGGATTTCGATGAGTGTATGGCGGAATTGGAGCGGTTTCTGCCTTATGTTGATAATTGGGCGACGTGTGACCAGATGTCGCCGAAAATCTTTGGGAAGCATAAAGCGGCACTCCTAAAGCATATCAATGAGTGGATCCGGTCGGACAAGGCATATACGGTGAGGTTTGGTATAGGGATGTTAATGGAGCATTTCCTGGACGATGACTATGATCCGGGGTATCCTGGGCTGGTAGCCGGGCTCAGAAGCGAAGAATACTATGTCAACATGATGATCGCCTGGTATTTTGCTACCGCTCTCGCCAAGCAGTATGAAAGCATTCTTCCGTTCATTGAGGAGAAGCGGCTCGATGACTGGACCCATAACAAAGCGATCCAAAAGAGCGTGGAAAGCAGAAGAATTACGGATGAGCAAAAGCGGTATTTGAAATCGTTAAAGGTGGGTCGCTAACGCTGCTATTGCAGCGCGGCCCGTCTATTGCGAAATAGCTTACAGACGGGCCGCGGGTTTTATACTCGCGAACGCAATTAATTGCCGTTTTTGATAAAGTAAATGTACTGAAATTGCGTTTGCGAGTCTGGTTGATCGGCAACGAAAAGTGTTAACCAGTATAAACTACCGTAAACGAATTTATTATACTCGCGAACGCAATTAATTGCCGTTTCTGATAACGCAAACGTACTGAAATTGCGTTTGCGAGTCCGATTAATCGGCACCGAAAAGCGGTAACCAGTATAAATTCGTTTCCTATATATTCAATTTACTCTAAAGTTCCCGACATAAAGTACCAATAGCCGTAAGGAGAATGCCAGGTATTCTTCAGATTCGTATTCTGGAGCCAGAAATCATTGTAATACGCGATCGGTGCCATAGCGGAATCCTCAAGCGCGATATGCTCCGCCTCGTGCAGCAGATCATAATGCTCGGAAAGATCGGTGGTCTCTCTGGCCTTATTCACTGCGTCGTCAAAGGCCGCACTGGAGTATTTTCCGTCGTTATTGCCGTTATTGGTTTCTAAAAGGTTGATCATATTGGAGGGATCGTCCCAGTCATAGACCCAGCCGTTTCGGGCAACATCGAAATTACCTGCCCGTCTGTCCGCGGTAACGGTCTTCCATTCCTGGATATTAACGGTCATGGTCAGACCCAGCTCACCCCAGGCGCTCTGCAGATATTCCGCGACTGCCTTATGATAGCCGGCGTCGTTCGTCAGATACTTGAATTCCGGGAAGCCCTCGCCGTTCGGATAACCGGCTTTTGCAAGCAGCTCCTTTGCCTTCTCCAGATTTGCTTCGTAATTGGAGTTATCAAAGAAGTTGCCGTATTTTTCCGCTGTAACCGTTTCAAAGGAAGAACCCGGTTCGGCATCGGAGATACCGGGGCCTACGAAGTTCTCCGCGGGGGAATAGGTACCCTGCATAATGGTTCCGGCGACATATTCTCTGTCGATCGCAAGGGAAAGGGCCTCACGTACCTGGACGTTATCAAACGGAGCCTTTTGCGTATTGAAGGTTACGTAGTAGGTGCCCATGATCGGCTCGATATGGAACTCGTCGCTCCCCTCCAAAGAAGGGATCTCCTCGGTAGGAACATCCTTGATCATAGCGATATTTCCGTTCTGGTAAGCGGAATAAGCGGCATTGGAATCCTCGATCAGATTCCATACGATCTCGTCGAAGGTAATTACTTGCGGCATCCCAGTAATACGGATTCTTCGTAAATACGATCTGAGCGCCGTCTGTATACTCTGTCATATAGTACGGTCCGTCGGTGATATAGGTTTCAGAATTTACCGACCAGGCCTCGCCGTTCACTTCGATCAATAAAAATGTTTTCTATATTCTATCATAGATGATAGCAGGCGCAAAAATGCCCAGGGCTCACTTCCCTAAGCTCCGGCGCGGCTTCCGCGCATCGTTTTTTGGCATAGGGGCATCTGGTACGGAACGTACAGCCGGAGGGCGGATTTAAGGGACTTGGCTCGTCTCCCTTTAAGATCTTACGTTCCGATTTTCTGGCAAGCACCGGGTCTGCGATGGGAACCGCGGAGATCAGAGAGACCGTATAGGGATGCACGGAATGAAAGATCAGCTCCTCCGCATCCGCGACCTCTACCAGATGTCCGAGATACATGACCCCGATCCGGTCGGAAATATGATTGACCACCGACAGATCGTGAGCGATGAAGAGATAGGTCAGTCCCAGGTCCTTCTGCAGCTCCTCAAACATATTGATGACCTGCGCCTGGATCGAAACGTCCAGAGCGGAAACAGGCTCATCACAGACGATAAACTCCGGATCTACGGCCAGGGCTCTTGCGATCCCGACCCTTTGCCGCTGCCCACCCGAGAATTCGTGGGGATAACGGTTTGCGTGCTCGGAATTCAAACCTACTCTCCGTAGAAGTCCGAGGATCTTTTCATAGCGTTCCTTTTTATCCCGGTACAGCTTATGGATATCCATCGCCTCCCCGACGATGTCGCTGACGGTCATTCTGGGATCCAGAGAAGCGTAGGGATCCTGAAAAACAATCTGCATCTTTTTTCGATAGGGAAGCTGACGCCGTCCACAGCCTTTACGACCTGTCTGGAGCCGGAAACGGGAAAATACTGCTTTAGATTCGAGACTTCGATCAGAGTTTCTTTTTCACTCAAAGCGCTTCCTCCTGTTTCTTCTCCATCGCTTCCTTCATCCGTAAGAAGCATCTGCTGTAATGGATATCGGAAAAATCAATTCGATCCGGTTTTCTCCTGAGGCAGACCTTCATACAGGAATCACAGCGGGGCGCGAAGCTGCACCCTTTCGGCGGACTCAGAAGATCCACCGGCTGGCCTTTTCAAAATCCCCCGGTTCAAAGGAAACGGGCTCCTTTACAAAGACCTCCATATCCGGTTGAAAAGAAAGCGGATTCTTCGGCTTTTCCAATGTTTTCTCCAACTATTGTAATTTTATTCTCGGATCGATAAAGGCGTAGGCAATATCGACGATGACGTTCATTATTATAATGAAGGTTGCCAGAAAAATGGTCGTTCCCATGATCAGAGGATAGTCTCTGGAGGGAATGGCGCTTACGAATTCATGTCCCAGCCCCGGGATCGTAAAGATCTTTTCCACAATAAAGCTCCCGGTCATCAGATAGGCAAGTAACGGACCTAAGTACGTAACTACGGGCAGGATCGCGTTCCGGAGGGCGTGCTTGAAAATAGCTTTAAAGGCGGACACTCCCTTGGCCCTTGCCGTCCGCATATAGTCCTGACCGGTCACATCCAGCATCGAGGACCGCATCAGTCTCGCGATATAGCAGGTCGGATACAGGGCAAGCGCTATGACAGGCATAATATAGGAAGAAGGTGAATTTAAGCCCAGAGAGGGCAGGACCTTCAGCTTTACCGAAAAGAAATACATCATCAGCGTAGCGGACAGGAAGCTGGGGATCGCGATCCCCGCGGTCGAGAAAACAATAATGATGTTATCTAACAGCTTTCCCCGTTTATAGGCGGCAAGACATCCAAGGGGAACCCCGAACAGAACGGCAGTAAACACCGCAAGTACGCCAAGCCTTGCGGATACGGGGAATTTATACTGGTTAACACTTTTCGTTGCCGATCAACCAGACTCGCAAACGCAATTTCAGTACATTTACTTTATCAAAAACGGCAATTAATTGCGTTCGCGAGTATATTCGCGATGATATCATTCACCGTAAAGCCTCGTTTTTTCAGGGATAGTCCCAGATCGCCATGGAGCAGATCGCCCATATAGGTCAGATATCTGGCAAACAGCGGTTTATCCAGGCCGTACTTGGCCTCCATGGCAGCCTGCGCTGCCGGGGTGACCGCTTTTTCGGAAAGGAAGGGACCGCCCGGTACCATGTTCATGATAAAGAAAGTAAGCGTTGCCACGACAAAGGCGGTAACGATCCCCATCAAAATTCGTTTTGCAATGTATTTCGCCATGATTAGAATTATACTAGCTTTCCCTTTTTTTCAATAAAATTTCAACAGACCCCAAATTTTCGATCCGGGGTGCCGTAATAATGGATAGAGGCAAATGACCGGTGTAACCGGACAGATATAATATAGAGGAAAAAGGACCTCGAAACCGAAAAATAACATAGTTTCGTATAGATTAAGCATCGGGATTACTAAGGCGTCAATTCCTGTAAGGCACTTCCTCCAAAATAACAATGCGCCGTAAATAAAGCCTTAGATAATCTCACTTCCTCCACTTGGAAAGCATTCAGCGTCGTCTGAGTGCTTTCTTCATTGTATATCGATCAAAATCTATATCATTTCTGAAAAAAATTTGGTACAATATACAGGAAACGAATTTATTTGATTCGTTTACGATATTTCTGGAGAAAGAGAAAATGATCCGACGGGCAGAAAACAGGGATATCCCGGACATAGATAAGCTGCTGTATCAGGTCGACAACGTCCATGCGGACGGGCGGAGCGATCTGTTTAAGCATGACTGTAAAAAATATACGGATGAGCAGCTTGAGGAGATCATCCGGGATGACGACCGGCCGATCTTTGTGCTGACGGATGAAGCGGATGAGCACGTTCTCGGGTATTGCTTCTGTATCCTGGAGAAATATGAGAACGATAATAACATGGTCGACCGGATCACGTTGTATATCGATGATCTGTGCGTCGACGAGGAGGCCAGAGGAGGTCATATCGGTTCTACGCTCTACCGGTATGTCTGCGGCTTCGCGAAGGACCTTGGCTGCTATAACGTGACCCTGAATGTCTGGTCCTGTAATGAGAAAGCTATGAAGTTTTATGAGGCGATGGGTCTGAAGCCTTATAAGACGGGAATGGAATGTATTCTTTAGAAAGGAAACGATGGGAAAGAATCTATTATTAACTATACTGATCTGTGCCCTGGCGGGTTATCTGGTAGGCTGTATCAATCTGTCCTTTATCCTGGCAAAGAGCAAGGGCTATGATATCAGAGAGCACGGCTCCGGAAACGCAGGGGCCTCCAACCTGATGATCACCATGGGACGAAAGATCGGGGCGCTGGTAGCGCTGATCGACGTTTTGAAGTCGTTTCTGATCGTGCGGGTCGTTATGCTGGTCTTTCCGGGGGATCTTTTAGCGGTCTTTGTCTGCGCCGCCTTTGTGACTCTGGGAAATATCTTTCCTTTTTATATGGGCTTTCGCGGAGGAAAGGGCTTTGCCTCTATGGGGGGCAGCGTTCTTGCCATCGACTATAAGTTTTTCGCGGTTCTGCTGATCATCGCGATCGTTATCGTATTTATTTCGGATTATATCTGTTTTGCTCCGATCTTTGCTTCCGTGGCCTTCCCGGTTTCCTACGGAATTATTTACCGTACGCCGGTGCCGGTCGTTTATATGACGGCTACCGCGGCGATCCTCTAACGGCACTCCGAGAATATCCGCAGGATCCGCCAGGGAAAGGAACTAAGATTCAGCTTCTTATGGAACAGAAAAAAGGAGGCGGAAAGGTTCGGCATTGAAAACGATGACGGAAAGACGTATCCTTTCGGACGAGACCATACAAAATGATCCAGAACCGCAGGCGGCTGTAGTCGTCCGTTCTCTTCTGTACGTGACCTCAGCGTTATACTGTATTTTACTGTTTCTGGGTCTGCCTCTGGTTTTCCATGACAAATATTTTGATATCGGCAAGTTTAAATATGACTGCTTTTTCTGTGTGACGGCGGTCTTTCTTATCGTCTGCCTGTTTTTATCGCTTCTCCTGCTGTTTTTGAAGGCGGGAGGCAGAGCCTTTGATCCGACTAAGGTGATCGATAGCTTTAAGTCTTTTGATATCGTGGATCGGGCTGTTTTGATCTATGCGGCCGTCTGTATCATTTCTTATTTTTTAAGTCCCTATAATACTTGGGCCTTTGGCTATCAAAATGTTATCAATCCCCCGCTGACGGGCTATCCCGGCTGGAGCATGGGGCTGTACTCCCAGCTGATGTTTGCGGGGATCTACTTTGTCATCTCGCGATGGACGAAGCAAAGCTATAGAAGATATATTATGGGAGCGATGTATTTCGGTTCCCTTGCCGCCTGTCTCCTTGCGATCCTGAACCGGTTTTCCGTAGATCCCTTCGGGTTTTACGTGGGAGTGGACGAAAGATATCATCTGTTATTTTTATCTACGCTTGGTCAGGCGACCTGGTATTCCAGCTATCTCTGTACGATCCTGCCGGTCGCGATGGCTATGTTCATCTATGAAAAAAGGACCAGATACCGCAGCTTTTATGTAGTCTATATCCTGGTCGGAGCGGTATCTCTCGTTACGCAGAATTCGGACAGCGCCTATGTGGCCCTGGCTGCGGCGATCCTTACCCTCTTTGCCTTTGCCCTGGATCGGAACAATTATTTTACAAGATTTTTCCAGCTGATTTTGCTTCTGTTACTTGGCTTCCGTCTGGCGGGGCTCCTTCAGTTGATCTTTTCGGATCGGGCGGTTCTGCCCGGAAGCATTTCCCTTTTTCTGTCCCAGAGCAGGCCGATGTTAATTCTGACCGTCGCGCTTTTGTTGATCTATCTGCTTTTTTCGCTGTTACAGGTAAGGCACGATATCGTTATGAGCCGGATCAGAAGCGTCCGGACCATCCTCCTGATCTTTGCAGGGATCGGCATCTTATACGGAATTTCTGCCCTCGTCCTTTCCACAAGGGGGCTCCGCCTGCCTTTCCTCGGAGATCAGGAATACTTTATTTTCAATGATGAGTGGGGGAACGGCAGGGGCTTTACCTGGCGTATCACGGCAGAGATGCTTCGCGATTTCCGCCTGCCAAGGCTTTTGTTCGGAGTCGGGCCGGACTGCTATTCGGAGTACGCTTATGAGTTCCATACCCAGGAAATGCTCCTGAAATGGGGCAACCGGGTATTGGCCAACGCGCATAATGAGTGGCTGAATACCCTGTTTACCCTGGGGATCGCAGGCTTCTTAAGCTATGCAGCCATCTTTTTCTCGGCCTTTGCTACCTTTATCCGCAGGAAGAACATTTCCGCCTTTTCGCTTGCGGCCGCCGCTGCCATCGCCAGCTACGTCTGCCATAATTTCTTCTGCTATCAGCAGGTGCTCTGTACGCCGTTTATCTTTGCTATCATCGGAATTTCAGCCTCTGTTTTGAGGAGTCGGAAGAATATATCGTAATTGCCGGAGTAACTGGGAAGATACCATGCAGCAGGATACGATCGGAACCGTGAATGATATCACAGGATGTGCCGTGAAAAAAGAAAAATAAAAAAGAGTATTTTCAATCTGAGGGTTTTGCGATAGAATTAGCGTTGGCGGGTCAAACGGCAGACGGGAAACAAAGCCTTACGGGTCTGCCAAAACAGGTAAAAACCCGCGCAGGATATAGGTTCAGGAGGTTGGTTATGAGCAAGGAAGGAAATGACGCGTCACTCAGCGCCAGTAAAAAGAAAAGAATAGAAAGACGGAAGCTGCACGACAGCCAGAAGAGGAGGCAGGTGGTCGGAAGGGCCGTATGGATCTGCCTGGGAGTTGTTGTCGTCGGAATAATTTGCTTCTTTATTATAAGAGGGCTTTATAAATCAATTACAAAGGTCCAGCCCAGCAGCGATTACAGTGCCGGGCTTGCCGAGAATGGCTTTATTCAGGGCGTGACTGCAAAGGACTATGCCACGCTTCCCGATTATAAGGCAATGAAGTTAGCGCTTTCCGATGTTGAATACAGCGACGAAGACGTACAGAGCGATATCGACTCTCAGCTGGAGCAGCACAAGGAGCTGAACGAGGATACTTCCTTAGAGGTAAAGGACGGGGATACGGTCAGCATCGACTACGTCGGAACGATCGACGGCGAAGAATTTGACGGAGGAAACTCAAACGGTTCCGGATATGATCTGGAGATCGGCTCCGGCAGCTTTATCGACGACTTTGAGCAACAGCTCATCGGCTCCCATCCCGGCGACAGCGTTACCGTAGAGGTTACCTTCCCGGAGGATTATTCCAGCGAGGAGCTGCAGGGAAAGGATGCGGAATTCGCGGTAGATGTTCACGGGATCTATGAGCTTCCGGAGTTTACGGATGAGTTTGTTGAGGAATATCTTTCCGAGAATGCCAGCACGGTCGAGGAGTATAAGCAGTATCTGAAGGATTCCCACTATGACGAGAATCTTGCGGACGCGGTCAAGGACAAGCTGTTGGAGGAGACCGAGGTTACGAAGTATCCGAAGTATTTAAAGCAGTATAAGAGCGTACAGAGATATCAGGACGAGCAGAGCTTTGAGCAGATGAATCAGCTCTATATGTCCTATTACGGCAGCGGGTTCTCGGATTTCAGCGAATATACCGGGATGACGGATGATGAGTATGAAGAGGATCTGGACACGAGAGGAAAGGACGGCATCAAGGAGCTTCTGGCCTATCAGGGGGTACTTGAGGGCGAGGGAGTAACGCTTTCCGAGCAGGATTACAGAGATTATCTGACCGAGAACGACGGCAACGATGATAACTATGATTCCAATGTGGAGGAGTACGGACTTCCCTATCTGCTTCAGCAGAGATTAGAGGATAAGGCGGTTGAGATCTTAAAGCAGTACGTGACCGTGGAATAAACAGTGTTATTTTAGAAGAGCCGACTGCTTAAAGTCGGCTCTTTTTATCGCAGGGACGGCGGTAAATATCGCCTTACGGCGAACGCCGTCCCGCGGCGAGTAGGAGGGAAAAGCGTCCTCCTACTCGATTCATTATATGAGGGAAAAAGATGGGAAAATATATTCCGCTTCGAGAGCTGGCGGGGCAGTTACGGCTGTACCCGGGGGAAAACGTTTTTGTGACCTCGGATGTCAAGCAGCTGCTATACGGGCTTTCGGAAAACGGAGACGAAACGGATCTGAATATCCTGATTGACGGGATCATTGATATCATCGGGCCGGAGGGGACTCTGGTTTTTCCGACCTTTAACTGGGCGTTTTGCAAGGGAACGCCCTATGACCACTATAAGACTCCCTGCAAGACCGGGTCCCTCGGGAAGCTGGCTCTGAAGCGAAAGGATTTCAGGCGGACGAAGCACCCGATCTACTCCTTTGCGGTCTGGGGAAAGGGAACGGAGGAACTCTGCGCGATCGAGAACAAAAGCTCCTTTGGGGCCGATTCTCCCTTTACCTATCTGATGGAGCACGATTTCAACAACCTTTTCATTGATAAGGATTTACAGCATTCCTTTGTTTTCGTCCACTATGTCGAGGAAAACAACGGACCGGTTCCGTACCGCTATCTGAAGGATTTTACCGCGGAGTATACGGATGAAAAGGGAGAGACCTCGGTCCGGACCTATTCGATGAACGTCAGAGACCTGGAGCTGGATGTGGAGAACCGGATCTATCCCTATGAGCCGGATTTCCTTGTGGCGGGCGTTATGGAGGAGTTTTTGGTCAACGATATCGGCTATAAGATCATTAACTTAAAGGGCGCTTATCCGATTATTGCGGACGATGTAAAAAATAATTTCAGCCGAAAGCTCTGCTCCTATAAGGGACAGCCGGAGGTCGAGCGGATCGCCGAGGGGCGGGAAATGTACGCACTTGCCTCGGAGATCTTTCCGATCTGTCGGAGCATTACGGGAAACGGAGTCCGGCAGACCTTTGAGATCTTAAAACGCGAGGCGCCGGAGCTTACGCTGTATGAGGTGCCTACAGGAACTGAGGTATTTGACTGGACGATCCCTAAGGAGTGGAATATTACCGAGGCTTATGTCGAGGCGCCGGACGGAGAGAGGATCATAGATTTCAAGGAGCATAACCTTCACGTCGTGGGCTATTCGACACCGGTGGACGAGGTCCTGCCGCTTGAGGAGCTCATGCCGCACCTCTATTCTCTGGAGAACCAGCCGGACGTGATCCCCTATGTTACTTCCTATTATAAAGAGAGGTGGGGGTTCTGCCTGACGCATCGGCAGAAGCTGTCCTTAAAGCCCGAAAACTACCACGCCGTGATCCGCTCCAGCCTTACGGAAGGGAGCCTGACCTACGGAGAAATGATCTTTCCGGGGAAAAGCAAGAAGGAGGTCTTTTTCTCCAGCTACGTCTGCCATCCTTCCATGGGAAATAACGAGTGTTCCGGACAGGCGCTTATGATCCAGCTGGCAAAGTATATCCGGGGGATGAAGGAGCGTCAGTTTACCTACCGGCTGGTACTGGCACCGGAGACCATCGGGGCGATCACCTACTTAAGCCGCAATTTAGCTGAGCTGAAGGAAAATGTTATAGCAGGATTTAACCTTACCTGCGTCGGGGATGACAGGGATTATTCGATCGTCCACTCCCGGTACGCGGATACCTACGCGGATAAGATCCTGATGAATGTATTGAAATATAAAAAGCCGGATTTTGCGGAGTATCCCTATATTAAGCGAGGCTCGGACGAACGGCAGTATCAGGCGCCGGGAGTCGATCTTCCCCTGGTCTGCTTCTGCCGGAGCAAATATCATCTGTATCCGGAGTATCATACCTCGGCGGACGATCTTCGTCGGATCTGTCCGGAGGGGTTGGCGGGGAGCTATGACGTGATGACCCGCTGTATCGAGGCGATCGAAAACAACGCGGTATATCAGGTGACCTGCCTCTGCGAGCCGCAGCTTGGGAAACGGGGTCTGGTCCCGACTATGAGCAGCAAGGAGACCTACCAGGAAACCCTGGCTTTAAAGGATATCCTGGCGTACGCGGACGGCAGGAATGATCTGATCGAGATCAGCAATATCATCGAGCAGCCGGTGAGCTTAGTAACAAGTGTTATCAATAAGCTGCAAAACGCGGGGCTGGTCAAAGAGATCCGGAGAGAACCGGATATCCGGTAAAGCATAGCGCGGTCGGATATATGTCATACGGTTAGCGGATCGAAAGGAGAAGAATGTCCAGAGAAGAGATCATGAATAAGGTAACGGAGATCTTCCGTGAGGTCTTTGATGATGAAGAGCTTGTGATTACCGACGCGACGAATTCGGAGAATATCGAGGACTGGGATTCCATCGAACATATCTCTCTGATCGTATCTATGGAGAAGGAGTTTCATCTGAAATTTGATATCAAGCAGGTCAATACGCTCGAAAACGTCGGAGAGATGGTAGATCTGATCGGGAGGATGCTCGATGAATGATTACAGTTATGAAGAGATCCTTCCGGGGATGAAGGAGAGTTTTCAGGTTAAGATCACCGAAGAGGAACTGGAAGCCTTTCAGAAGCTCACCGGCGATACCAACCCGCTGCATACCAGGGAGGACTACGCAAAGGAAAGAAACCATCCCGGGCGGGTCGCCTATGGGATGCTTACGGCCTCCTATCTTTCGACGCTTGCGGGAGTTTATCTGCCGGGCAGGCGCAGTCTGATCCATACCGCAGAGATCAAGCTGGAACGGCCGGTCTATATCGGCGACGTTCTGACGGTAGAGGGAGAGGTCACGGAAAAGAACGATACGTTCCGGTTCATTGTTCTGAAAGCAGTGATAAAGAACCAGGACGGAAAAAAGGTTTTAAAGGCAAAGCTCCAGGTCGGAGTAGAGGAATGAGGAAAAGGAGGAAAGCAGAATGAACGAAATCGAAACCTTAAAGCAATGGGTAGCAGAGAGCAGCAACATCGTATTCTTCGGAGGAGCCGGAGTCTCGACGGAGAGCGGGATACCGGATTTTCGAAGCGTTGACGGCCTCTATAATCAGAAATATGATTATCCGCCGGAGACGATCCTGTCCCATTCCTTTTATCGGAGCAAACCCGAGGAGTTCTACAAGTTCTATCGGGACAAGATGCTCTGTACGACGGCAAAGCCCAATAAAGCGCATCTGAAGTTGGCGGAATGGGAAAAGGAAGGAAAGCTTAAGGCGGTCGTGACCCAGAACATCGACGGACTGCACCAGGCAGCAGGCTCCAAAGAGGTTTTGGAGCTGCACGGCAGCGTTCTTCGAAATTACTGTGAGAAATGCCATAAATTCTTTGATGTCGACTACATCATCCATTCAGAGGGGGTTCCCAAGTGCGATCAGTGCGGCGGCAGTATCAAGCCGGATGTCGTACTTTATGAGGAAGGGCTTGATATGAATACCATGAGCAAGGCCGTGGATTATATCAGCAAGGCGGATATCCTTATTATAGGAGGGACCTCTCTTGCGGTATACCCGGCGGCGGGTCTGATCGATTACTATCGGGGAAACAAGCTGGTATTGATCAATAAGTCTTCGACCCCGATGGATAAGAGGGCGGATCTTCTGATCCAGGGCAGCATCGGGGAGATTCTGTCGCAGGCGTGACGGAAGGCCAGGCCACAGGAATGCGCAGGTTTGTATCAATTAAGAATATTTTCTGCCATTTCTGTGGCCTGTTCAATCGTCGTTTCAGGGTTTTCTTTCATAAAGTATTCAGCCAGCTTCTTTACGTTATCGGATTGTTTTTCTTCCGCACCCTGAGAAATACCCTGAGATACTCCTTCCGAAAAACCTCTGTTAAATATTACCTGACTCATTCCCGGCATAGTTGATACCTCCTCTCTAAGCTCCGGATTTGCGCTTGCCGGAGTATACTTATCTATTGTAGCTATATCTGCGTCATATACGCTTTTCAGATACTCAAATAAAGGCTCCGTTATATCAGGATGCTCACCCCTGCGGATCATGATGATCTCCATAAGGTCATAATCCTCTTTGGGCTCGTCTGTTATCCCGATATAGTCTTCCTTATTCAGATAATACCTGGTTGCAGTGTTTTGAAGCTCTTTTGGTATTTC
>JAFSXN010000056.1 GCA_017444015.1 Lachnospiraceae bacterium
ACTCTGTGAGGGAAATCCATTTACGGTCCGAGAAATCTTTTCTAAATCACCCCCGCAATAGAAACAATGAAAGATTTGGAATACTATGGCAGAATACTCTGCTATTGTTTTTGATGTAGAAAATCTGTGAATAGTAACAATTTGGAAGAATATAAGGCACCCTGAAACGCCAAAGGTCTTGCTAATACCTGTATTTTCCATTAAAATGGTATTTACGGGGGGAGAGCTTGAAAACGGAGACAGGTTTTGAATATAAAACGATGGAAATTATTTTCGGTCTGGTTTGCGGCAGTGGCTTTTGTTCTGCTTTCGCTTTCTGTCAGGGTAAACGCGGAAGAGGAAAGAAAAACAGTACGTGTCGGATGGTATGAGTCGCCCTTCAATATGAAGGATGGATCCGGGGCCAGGTCGGGTTATGCCTATGATTATGAGCAGCGGGTCGCGTCCTATACCGGTTGGGAATATGAGTACGTGGAAGGCGGCTGGTCAGAGTTATTGGATATGTTAAGAGCCGGTGAGATCGACCTGTTGAGCGACGTATCCTATACTGCGGAGCGGGCGGAGGAGATGCTGTATGCCTCTATGCCTATGGGCGCGGAGGAGTACTATATTTTTGTGTCCCCGGACGATACCAGGTTTTCCATGGATGATAACACCTCCTTTAACGATAAACGGATCGGTGTGAACCGGGGGAGCTATCAGGAGGAGCTGCTCAAAGAGTGGCTTGAAAAAAACGGGATCAGGGCGGAGATCCTTGAAATGGACGGCCCGGAGAATGCTTCCATCGACCGGATGAATCAGGGGGAGTTTGATGCCTATGTTTCAATGGATGCCTATGAGGATACCAACGAATGTATCCCTTTATACAGGATCGGCTCCTCTGAGTTTTACTTTGCTGTAAACAAAGAGCGCCCGGACCTTCTGGAAGATCTGGACGGAGCGTTAGGACATATCCAGGCGGAAAACAAGTTCTATAATCAGGAGCTGTATGAGAAATACTTCAGGATCACAGGCGCGGATCTCTACCTTAATATAAAGGAGCGCGACTGGCTTGACGAGCATGGCGTGATCCGCGTAGGCTATCAGGACAACTATCTCGCCTTCTGTGCCGCGGATGAGAACGGAGAGTTAACGGGAGCGCTGAAGGATTATCTGGACTACGCTTCGACCTGTATAGAGAACGCGGAGCTGCATTTTGAGGCGGTTGCCTATCCGACTGCGAACGACGCCATTTCGGCTATGCAGGCGGGAGAGGTGGATTGCGTTTTTCCTTCCAATCTGAGCCCTTATAACGGAGAGCTTCTGGGTGTTCTGCTCACGGATCCGTTTGTCCGGACGGAAATGTATGCCGTGGTGCGCTCGAATGAACAAAAGGCGTTTTTGCAAAGTGAGCAGGTAACCGCGGCAGTCAATCAGGGCAATACCAACTATGAAAATTTTCTGAAGCTGTATTTCCCCGGGTGGGAAAGCCTCTATTGTACGGATACAGAGGAGTGTCTTGAGGCTGTGGCGAATGAGCGGGCGGACTGCCTGATTATCAGCAGCTTCCGCTATAACAATATCGCCGCTCTCTGTAACCGGCTCAAGCTGTCTACCCTTTCCATCGGCGTAGATCTGGACTATGCCTTCGTGGTACAGAGGGAGGACGACGCTCTGTTTTCCATCTTGAATAAGGTTTCAAGCCTTGTGCCCCAGAAAATGATCGCCTCGTCCCTGACCTATTATTCCGCGGAGGAGTCGAAGGTCACCTTCTCTGATTTTCTTCGGGATAATCTCGGCGCCGCTATGACGGTAATTGCGTTGATTCTTGCGGTGATCCTCTTTCTTGTTCTGGGAAATATGCATATGCAGCGGAAGGCTGATGCGGGCCAGGCTCTGATCTCTGCCGTAGAGCGCGACGAGCTGACCGGACTGTATAACAAAAACTTCTTCTTTGAATATGCCGACCGGATGCACCGGGAAAACCCGGAGAAGCAGATGGACGCGGTGATCGTCAATATCGAACAATTCCATTCCATCAATGATTTAAACAGCTGGGAGTTCGGCGACCTTGTGCTTCAGGCGCTGGGGACCGAGATTCTTATCTTCTTAAGCCAGACGGAGGGGATCGGCAGCCGGTTTGAGGCGGACCGGTTCGATATTTTCTGCAAACCCCAGGAAAACTATCAGCTTATATTGGATCGTTTTCAGGACAGGCTTCGTGAGCTGTTCCCCAACGCCGGTATCCGCCTGCGCATGGGTGTTATGCCGTGGCAGGAGGGGCTTACGCCGGTCCAGCTCTTTGACCGGGCAAGGACCGCGTGCAGTATGGTCCGGGGCAGCGGGAAGCATCTTGTGATCTACAATGAGGAGATGCAGAAGAAGGAGCGTCTGAATGAACGGCTGGTCAGCGATCTTGGGCGGGCGCTCAGAGAGCATGAGTTTAAGGTGTACTATCAGCCCAAGTACGATATCCGAAGCGATCCGCCAAGGCTCAGCAGCGCGGAGGCTCTGATCCGGTGGCAGCATCCGAAGCTTGGGATGGTTTCGCCGGGAGATTTTATCCCGCTCTTTGAAGAAAACGGGCAGATCCGGGAAATCGATCGGTACGTCTGGAAGGAGACGGCAAGACAGGTCGCCGAATGGAGAGAGAAATTCGGGATCACGCTGCCGGTATCCGTCAATCTTTCCCGGGTTGATGTACAGGATCCGAAGCTGGAGGAAACGTTTGACGAGCTGATGGAGGAGTATACGCTTGTTCGCCGTGACTTTAAATTAGAGGTCACGGAGTCCGCCTATACGGAGAATGCCGCTTATCTGACGGAGGTGATCAAGAGACTTCGGGCAAAGGGGCATGAGATCGAGATGGACGACTTCGGCTCGGGGTATTCTTCGCTCAACATGCTGTCCTCCATGCCCATTGACGTACTGAAGATGGACGGTGCTTTTATCCGGAATATAGAACACAGCGAGCGGGCGATGCGCCTGGTGGTACTGATCCTGGATATCGCGCAGAATCTTCAGGTCCCCGTCGTGGCGGAGGGCGTTGAAACCGAACAACAGCTTGTGATGCTCAAACAGGCGGGCTGTGCTCTGGTACAGGGCTTCTATTTTTCAAAGCCGCTGCCGGCGGAGGAATTTGAAAAGCTGATCGCGAAGGAAATATAATTCAAAGGGGAATTCTATGGACATCGTTGTAATGATCGTTTTTTTTGCAGTCTGGCTGTTATCCGGGATCCTGGCCGGATTTATGGTATATGTGACCCCGAACTATACGAAGGGTCATATCATCGCCGCGGTCTTAGTCAGCTGGGCGCTTGCGATGCTAGTGGCCTGGCTGGTTTATATGAAGCGGAATCCGAGGAAATACGATGACGAGGAAAAGAAAGAAACCGGGGAAAAGACAAAAGCTAAATCTGCTTCGGGGGAACGGTGAACCGGAGAGCATCATCATTTATCATAACAATCATAAAATCTGGGAGTTGACTTATCTGAAGAGTAAAAAGAAGGGAAAGGTCAGCTTTGATTACAATCATGCAAGGTACTACAAGCGGTATAGACAAAAGTTCCAGGATGCGTTTAAACAGTGCGATCATATATGTTTTATCACGGATACGCTGGATACGGAAGGTCCTGTTACACTGAGAACAAGTCTGACCCTTTGAATGCTGACTTACGACAACGTGGTAGCGGCGGCACTTTCTGATGTGTGTCCGTGCGCATAGCCCTATAGAAAGCACACATTTACTTCCACTGGTGACAGGGCTTTGGGATGCGGGGAAGAAGTTCAAACGGGGATAGAATGAGGAGCAAAGATGGCTGGGAAGAGGATCATTTTTGCAACAGCAAATGAAGATAAGATGACTGAGATCCGGCAGATCATGGAGGATCTGGGGATCGAGGTCGTGTCGATGCGGGAAGCCGGTGTGTTTCTTGAGGTCGAGGAGAACGGAACGAGCTTTGAGGAGAATGCTCTGATCAAAGCAAAGGCACTCTGCGAAAAAAGCGGAGAGATCACGCTGGCGGACGATTCCGGCCTGGAGGTAGACTATCTGAACAAGGAGCCGGGGATCTATTCCGCAAGGTATCTGGGAAGGGATACGCCGTACAGCAAAAAAAACGCGTATATCATCGATCGGCTGAAGGAGGCTGTGGGAGAAGAGCGCTCCGCCCGCTTTGTCTGTGCGGTGGCTGTGGCCTTTCCGGACGGCCGGAGTGAGGTGGTCCGGGAAACGATGGAGGGGCAGATCGCAAGAAAAGAGGCAGGGGTCCATGGGTTCGGGTATGATCCGATCTTTTTCCTCCCCGAGTATGGCTGTACCTCCGCGGAGCTTTCCCCCGGGGAGAAGAACAAAATTTCGCACAGAGGAAAGGCGCTTCGGGTGATGAAGGAAAAACTGATCGAGTTAAAGGTTCTGGAATGAAGAAGGTTCTGGTAATAAGCGATAATCACGGAAGGACCGAGCTGATGTATGAGCTCGTTGGGCTGGTAAAGCCGGTGGATCTGATCGTGCACTGCGGGGATGTGGAGGTTCCAAATATCGAGCGCAGGCTTTCGGAAAGAGCGGATTGTCCGGTTCATGTGGTTTCGGGAAATAATGATTATTTCGGGGGATATCCGTTTGTGGATATCTTTATGCTCGGGGAGCACAGGGTGCTTCTGACCCACGGACATAAGCAGAAGCTGTATTATGATCTGACAAATCTTTTTTATCTCGCGGCGCAGGAGCAGGCGGATATCGTGCTGTTTGGGCATTTGCACACACCGATCATACAGCGGGAGGGAGAGGTCCTGCTGGTAAATCCCGGGTCGTTAACATATCCGAGGCAGAGCAACGGGCTTCCGAGCTATGCGATGCTGACCCTGGAGGACGACGGGACGGTCCGGGCGGCGATCCGATATATCAAACGGACCCGGGACGGACTTGAGATCCTGCCGGATTGATGAGGTATTTCAAGGAGGGAACAGGTGGAGGATTACGATAAGTATCTTGCTTTTTTCTATTCAAAGGCGGCTCCTGTGATAAGATCGAACGGGTCAACTGCAGTCTGGAGAAATATACGGAGGAGCGGAAGCTTACGGTTGATCATTATCGGAAACAGGGGAAAAAACCCTTACTGTTTCTGAAGGTGATCGATGAGGAGCAGGAAGCGCTGATCAAAAGGCTTTCAATCGGAAAGACAGTTACGGATGACGAGTGGAATAAGCATAAGATACTGTCGGTCAGAAGGAATGATCCAGGGGATGGTGACAGGTGTCAGCGGATTGACAAGGATGGCCGATTTCGTTATAATAGGGAAGCTGTTGGGCCGTCAGTGAATAAAGGACGGTACGTAGTCTTTATAATTCGGAATATTGTGGTATTACTACGGGGTGTGGCTCAGTTTGGCTAGAGCACCTGCTTTGGGAGCAGGGGGTCGCAGGTTCGAATCCTGTCACCCCGAGGTTTGATGATCGGCGGGAACCCTTGATTTTACTGGGCTCCCGCTATTTTATGCGCAGGCCCGCGTATGGAAGTTTTCCGGCTGAAGCATATTATACAAACATCGGGCGCTTCTTTTCTTCCGCGCATTGTACAAGATACAGATTGATTAAAGTCTGATATGGTACGCTGGAATCCCTGGGTGGAACAGGAAGACGACGACGGGGTGCGCTTTATCGGGTGGAATGTGGAATCTATTGAAGGCCCGTTTGAGGCAACCTATTACAATGAAAAACTGCAGAAAACAGTGTTCCAGTTTAAGTCCGGCGCGGGAATCGCCGAGGGAACAAAAATAAGCGTAAGACTTCAAGAATATTATGGCGATAATGAGGGAGCTCCTGTCGCGTCAGGAGAAGGCAAGGTAGGCGAGGGAGGCTGCTTTACGCCTGATCTTAAAAGCATAGACGGAACAAGCTTTGTTCCTGAGCACGGTGCTACAAAGGGAACGTATCGGAGCCTTACGATCGCAAACCCCTCTGAGGATGGGCAGAGGACGCTTAGCTTTGTCGGAATGAATGTATCCCTGACAGGGGCTCTGACCATAAAGGGCATCAAGCTCAGATCGGTCAATAAAAAGACCGGTGAGGCAGTGGGATGGACATTAAAAAAGGGACAAAATCAGTTAGAAGCTATAGAATCTGAGCTTGAAAAATGTACAGTAAAATAAAGGGAGACTACGATGAAAAGCAGTAAAGGAAGGATTTTGACTTGTATCGCTATGACGTTGATCGGGCTTGTTTTATTCCCCGGGTATTTACACGCCGAGGAAGCAGATCCGATCGATACCGATGTGGAAGAAGCAGTTGAGGCTGTGTCAGACGCGAATATCTGCGGCGATGATCTGACATGGAGCCTGAGCAGCTCGGGAGTCCTGACAATAACCGGAACCGGTGATATGTATGATTATGGAACCTATCTTGCTCCCTGGTATGAAATGCAGGATAAAATAGTTCAGGTGGTTGTTATGCCGGGGGTGACCAGCGTTGGAAGGTGTGCTTTTGATGAACTGAGCGCACTGAAGAGTGTATCGTTACCGGAAGGATTGTTAAGTATTGGAAGAAGCGCTTTCTCTGCAAGCGAAAAGATATCTGAGATCAATATTCCAAGTACGGTAACCGAGATCGGAGATAACGCGTTCGGCAGCTGCAAGGCCATTAAGGAGATCGAATTACCGGAGGGACTGACGGAGATCTCCTATGAGGCCTTTGCGTATTGTACAAAGATGGAAACGATCACCTTGCCAAGTACCCTGACGAATATTGCTGATATGGCCTTTTACTGCTGCCCGCGTTTAAAAAGCATTTCTATTCCGCTGGGGGTGAGGTCGATCGGAGCCAGAGCCTTTCGGTATTGTGAAGATCTGGAAACTCTTGAGCTGCCGGACAGCCTGACAAAAATAGGGGAAGAGGCGTTCCGTGATTGCAGTAAGCTGACAAAGCTTGCGATACCGGAGGGGGTTGAAGAAATCAAAAACTATACGTTTCTGGACTGCGACTCGCTGAAAGAGATCTACCTCCCTCTGAGCGTGACGAGAGTGGGAAATGGTGTTTTTACGCAGATAGGAGCGCTGACCGACATTTATTATGGGGGCTATGAGGCGGATTGGAATCGGATCGAATTCGGGACTACGAACGATCTTTTGGAGCATGTGACCATTCACTATGGATATCGCAGTGATATCGTACGGGGGAAATGCGGGGATAACGCAAGCTATAAATTTGATCCCCAGAACGGGACACTTTTCATTCTGGGATACGGAGATATGTACGATTTTGAGTTTGACGACGGAGAGGAAGGCGTTGTTACCATACCCTGGTGGAGTATCTATGCCGGGATCAAGCGGATCATTATCGCAAATGGTATTACCTCGATCGGAGACAGCGCTTTTATCTTCCATCCGGTGACAGAGATCACGATCCCCAAATCTGTTACCGTAATAAAGGACTCTGCGTTTTATAATGCCTACGCGCTGGAATTTGTTTATTATAAAGGAAAAGCCTCTGACCGCCAGAAAATACAGATCGGAACTGAAAATGGACCGTTACATAGCGCGATCTGGAACTATGCGGAAAAGGAGCCGTCAGAACCCACATACACAAGTACAAAGCTGAAGAATATAAGTGTGTATATAGGAGATCAGCCCGTACTGCTGCACTGGGGGTGGAGGTATCTTTTGCAGCCGACAAACATCTATTACAGTGATATAGCCTATGCCGGACTGTATCTCAGCGATAAGTCGGAGAGTTCCCAGTCGGAAGCTGAAGGGGCATTGACAAAGCTGGGCTTTGATAATGTCAGGTCAAATTACTATGGCGATGGCTTCAGCGATATTTACAACAGGACAGCGTATAGTATCGGGGCAGCTGAGCTGAGGCTTCAAGGCCAAAAAAACAAGCTTGTGGTGGCGATGGTGATGCGCGGGACTCAGAATTTGACCGAGGGTATATTTAAAGATCTGAAGGGCGGAAGATTTAACGGGTTTTATGACACGGGAAAAAACACCTTTGAGTCCATGGATCAGTATATAAAAACCTATTATCCCTCCTACGGCAAGGAGAATATTGTTCTGTTTCTCACGGGCCACAGTCTCGGAGGCGCGACAGCGGCTCAGGTCGCCCGTTTTGCCCGTAAAAACGAATATCATACGGACCCGGACCTTTGTCTATACCTTTGCCTGCCCGAATTACAATACGGAAAACGAGTTAAAGTCGGATTACTTCAATGTGTTCAATATTATCCATGATAAGGATGATGTGCCGAATCATCCTTGGGGAGATAAGCGGATCGGGACGGATATCGTTTACGGAGGCATCGGGTATCTGTTCATGCGGGGATTGATTGGTAGTCTGAATTCTACACATTTGATAAATGATTACAGAAATTGCCTGAATATGTCGAATATACGATCTACAAGCCCGGCAAGCTCGAGAGTGGAGATCCACTGCCCGGTGGATATCAGGGTCTATGATGAGGAGGACAATCTGATTGCCCGGACGGAAGGAGAGGAGGCCTTTAATTATGGGATCGGAGATATTACTGTTTTTACAGAAGGAGACGCGAAGTATATTTCTTCGGTAGAAGGCGCAAAATACCGGATAGAGTTTACCGGTACGGGAGAAGGCGTTATGTCCTATCGCGTATCTGCCTGGGATACAGGGAAGGAGGAGGAAATTTCGTCAAAGACCTTTGAAAACGTTGCGCTGACAGAGGATAAAACGTTTGTCAGCGAGCATCTTACGGAGGAATACACGGAGGATACGAAGCTTTTTGTAACAGAAGATGAAAAAGTGACCGGAACAGTCAATGCGGATGGAGAGGAGGAAGCGGCTGATTTCGGGGATATTCTTCTTCAGGATATTCCTCAGGACGGGAAGATCCCTGCGGGAGTATGGGCAGCAGGCATTTCCGATGCTTTCTACTGCGGAAGCGCGGTCACCGAGGACCTGCGTCTCTATTACGGAACAAAGCTTTTGAAGGAAAGCGAAGATTATACCCTCAGATATAAGAATAATAAAACCCCGGGGAACGCGGTCATAACAGCTTCTCTTAAGAAAAATCTCTCCGGCTCGAAGGAGTTTGGCTTTGGGATCAAAGCTCTGCCGCTTGAGAAGGTTATTGCGCTCCCGGTTTACGCGGACTATAAGAAAGGGAAGAGCTATAAAAATCTCACGCCGGAGCTTTATTACAACGGGCAGAGGCTCAAATACGGGAAGACGGATCTTGCGATCACATATCCTTCTGTTTCAGAGGAGGAGGGTGAGACAGCCTATGAAACACCGGGCGTTTATACGATCCATATCGCAGCCGGTCAAAGCGGAAAATTCAGCGGGGAGTGCGATACAAAGCTGATCATAACAGAGGACTTACCGTTAATTAACGCGGCTGCCGTTAAGATCGATAAAAGCTCTCTGACCTATACCGGAGAGGAGGTCCTTCCGTCCCTTACCGTAAACCTGAAGGGAAAGCCCCTGATTGCCGGGACGGACTACAGTGTAGAGTATCTGGATGAGCATACCGGGATCGGATCTCATTTTGCGGTGCTTACAGGGATGGGAAACTACTCGGGAGCAAAGACGATCAGCTTTAAGATCACAGGGAAGTATGATCTGTCGAATCAAGAGTATGCTTCGGTCCGGGCAAACCCGCAGGATATCGTGCCTGATGCGGAAAGCGGCGTGGCGGAGGGGACCGGGATTTTTACGTATTATTCCGCCGGGGGAGCGAAGCCGGAGCCGATCGTATGTTATAAGGGGATCGAGCTTAGAAAGAACAAGGATTACAGTCTGTCTTATCAGGGGAATACCGCGTTAGGAAGCGCAAAAGCAATCATTAAGGGGAAGGGGCAGTACTCCGGGACCCTGGAGATGGGCTTTCAGGTCATTGCGAGAGATATCAACAGCCTGCGATTAAACATTGCTCTGGTATATGGTAAGGATAGCTCGACGGTCCAGAAAACCCTGAAATTTACGGATGAGAAGAATAAGGACTTAAAGCTCCGGGAAGGAACGGATTACGAGATTGAAATCGTCGAAGGAGAGAGTGAAGAACAGGCTCTGGTAAACGTCACCGGAAAAGGAAATTATTCCGGGACGATCAGAGAGAGCGCTTCTATAGTCAGTGCCGGTAAAAGTCTTGAGAAGGCAAAGGTTATTCTGAATAAGACGGCCTTTTCCTATACAGGCTCTCCCATAGAGCTTTTCGCGTCCGATATTAAGGAGGTAAAGCTTGGCGGGTCTACATTGTCCCTTGAAACAGATTATGTCATAACCGGCTGCTTCAATAATATCGACAAGGGGACGGGGTATCTCAAGCTGACCGGTACAGGCGCTTACGGAGGCTATAAGATCGTTCCGTTTAAGATCTCCGCCGCGAATAATAGTGTGAAGTGAGTTTTGATGGGGATTTAATGATATTGCTGGTGAGGTGCTCGGTTTCATTCACCGGAAGCAGACCCTTCCGGATTGCCAGAAGCAGATTTTAATGGTATATTAAAAATGTAGAATTGATGCGGAGGCACCGCTTGATGACTGAAAAAGAAAGACAGAAACAGATAGCCTTTCATCGGGCGGCGCTTAAGGAGTTGAAAGCCGTACCGAGAAGTGACTGGCATGCGGGATTTGAAGCCCTGCTCAGGATCGAAACGTATAAGTATGGCGCTAAGATCCGGTTAAAGACAGAGGAAGTGTTAGGGGAAGAGCCGCCGAGAGCAGATTACGTCATTCTGATCGAAGACGAAGAGACGGAATTTGATAAGGAAATATTCAAAATCTTCCGGAAACATAATATCCTGGAATACAAGAATCCCAGAGACTCTCTCGGGGAAACGGTGATCCGTAAAATATGCGGATATGCCAATTTATACATTGGTCTG
>JAFSXN010000057.1 GCA_017444015.1 Lachnospiraceae bacterium
CATTAAATATCCTCATAATAGCCGAATAAATAAGTCCGATACTGTAGATCATGATCGCTGTATTGGAATTTCTTATAAATATCAGGCAGGCAACGGCCAGTGCGAGGTTAACAAGTCCATGGCCGAATTTCAGCTTCCATGGTCCCTCAACAGAGTGTTTCGCTTCCATAGCCCGAAGTATCTCAACAGCACCGGAAAAAGCATGGATACCGATCAGGTACAAAAGAATGTATATCTTTGGAACACTTGCAAGAGCGCCCGTAAGGATAGCAAAATCAAAGATGATCGCTCCCTGTATCAGGATCATTTTGCCTCCGATCATATGCCTGGCCATCCGAAAGTAGAAAATAATATCCCTGATACCTGCTATAGCCAGACCGAGCGCAAGAATAGCAACAATCAGCGTGTATACCTCCTCTGACGGATAGACTATGAATGTAATTGCCACAGCCAGCATGACCAGTCCGATCAGCACGCCCCGTACTCTCTGAAAACCACTCATGTTAAATCCTCACATTTTTTTACTTTTGACAATACCTGCAAGCTTATTGTCTGATCTTTGTATGGCTTCGATCACCATACCTTTGTGCGCGATCGCGCCTCTTGTAAATCTGCCGATAAAAGTATCATCCTTGTTTGAACTTCCTGTGTACTCCGAAAAATACTTGTCAATAACATGATCTTCGATATTCTGCCCGGACAGATCCTCTCCAAAGGACTTCCAGTCATCGCTCGCCAAAAGCTGCCTCTTTTCAAGAATGTCCTTTATCCTGTCAAGGTGAGGCTCCACAGCCTTTAAGTCATATGTATCCTTCTTAAAAACCGGAATATCGCCTCTTATAAACTTCATGGCATAGATCATCTGCGTAAAGGCTTTCAGATAATCACTGGGATTATCCTTGATCAGCTCCTCATATTCTCCCCACATGGGAAGATATTTATATCTGACAAAGCTGTAATCCGGAAGATGTCCTGCTCTTCCATGGCCCAGGTTCATAATGGAGTTTTCGTTGCTCTGGTATATACTGTTTGTATAGACGCTGTTTTCAAGATCATCCGGCGCCGACTTCTTATGAACAAAGGTTATCTGTTTTTCTCTATAGCCATCTCCTTCCGGGAACAGCTCATAGAAATAGTAATTTGTATTGTTAATCACAAGCGACGGAGTCCCGGCAAAATTTGCATGCGCCCAGGTATCAGCAAGTACATGCATCGCAATTCCGACAGATTCCAAGGGCTTCCCCTTTGCGAGCTCTACCGTTTTTACCACAAGATCCCCATTCGGACCGCATATCAGTCTGTATTTGTCCAGATATCCCTTTGAGCACTTCTGCTTCCCGGCATACAGATCCCCTGGCAAAAAATGAAACGCCGACCATATCCTTGTGATATCCTGTAAGCCCACGGGATCGGTCCTGGCGTCCATAAGCTCAAGCTGCATCTGGGTCGTTGCCGCACTTAAAGGACCTTTTATCTTTGCAAGCAATGTTCTTGTACAAAGATCCACAAATTGAGCGCTGTAAGCTATTTTAAGGCTCTCTCCATGATCATACCCGGCCAGAAAAGCTGCACAGTAGGTTGCATAGTAATGAAAATCTTCCTGCAAAATTGATTCACTCCTTACATCTGCCCATTCTTAAGCGCCTTGATCCTTCTCGTCGATATAACAATTGTTCCTAAGATATAGATGAACGTCAGATCAATGATGAACGAGGCCACGATTGTATCGATCTCCTCTAAATTTCTTATTTTATCCACGTAAGCAAACAGACTGAGCACGGATAATACCAACAATATGACCGCCCATACATAATATCCTTTTTTGCAGGGCAGCCTCTTTGCAGCCCTGGAAGCATTGAGGCCTATGTAAGCATGGAGCAGGAAAACAAGGGCTATCACCAAAAGGATAACAACGATCAAAACAATGAAGAATCCCAGGGCATATCCTTTTTCTTCCTCTCCAAACTGATCAAAAAAATCGCCTGCAAAGTCCTTCATCTTCGTCAGAAACTGCATGACAAGCTTAAAAACATCCCAGGCACTTAAGATCACAACCCCTATTCCACAGACATTGAGATTATCCTCATATCTTCTCAGCGCGCAAGCATCACTGTTCATTGTCTTTTCCCTTCTTTATTACTATATATCATATTAATCGCATTTTCCCCTTTACGCAATAGTGCGTCATTCTATTTTAGCAAACGGGACGGAGCGGCATAAGGACACGTTTCAAAATGAAACCCTTTTTTTCGCTCCGTCCCTTGCGCTTTTACCCTGGACTGGCTATACTTTTTAGATAATGTGCTGTGGAAAGGAGGTGCGCGATACGTTTTGATGAAGCCGTTTGGAGAGACTCTGCGCCGTCTTAGAATGGAAAAAGGCCTGTCTCAGCAGCAGCTGGCAGACACGCTTCATGTAGAACGCTCCAGCTTTGCCAACTGGGAGGCCGGTCGGCGTTTGCCGGACGCGGCCATGATCTCCCAAATTGCCAAAGCCCTGGACGTGGATGCCGCCATCCTCCTTTCTACCGCAGAGAATTCCGACGAAACCCCGAACGTCCTGTTAGTGGACGATGAGAGCATCATCCTTGACGGAGGCCTGCCCGTTTTACGGGAGGCTCTGCCGGGAGCAAAGGTTTTCGGCTTCACAAAGCCGTCACAGGCCTTGGACTTTGTTCGGAATTATCCGGCAGCCCTTGTTTTCTTAGATATCGAATTGGGAAGGGTAAGCGGTCTGGACCTGTGCCGGGAGTTGATCCGCATAAGGCCACGCGTCAACGTGGTCTATCTCACCTCGTTTCGGGAGTATTCCTTTGACGCCTGGGACACCGGGGCCTGCGGCTTTCTGCTCAAGCCGCTGGAAACGGAGGCGGTGCGCAGGCAGCTTCTCCATCTGCGCTATCCCGTGGGAGGGCTGCTATGATAGAGCGGCTGAATTCTCTGGCGTTTGCGGCGGCGATCCTGTTCGGGGTATTCGGGCTGGTTTTAACCTATATCACCCGGGGCCTTGACCGATGGCCCAGACGGCTGTGTATAGCCATTTTCTCTTCGGCGGTGGCCAGCGCGGCGCTTGAAGTGCTGGCGATGGCCGTATATCCGGTTTCCCCGCCGTTTTATCGGGCGATCTATCTCGTCGATACGCTGATCACCCCGATCCCATCTCTGCTGGTGTTTGCCTATTTCCTCGACTGCTGCGGAGAGGACTATCGAAAAAAAGCAGTTATGCGTGTGCAATGGGCGTTGGGCGCGGTAATGGTGGCCGCCGAAATTGTGGGGCAGCTGAGAGGAGAGATTGACCTCGCGCCGGGAGGTACGGTCCGGGCTGGTTTTTGGCTTGGCCTATCCCTTTTGCTGAGTTTGACGCTCACAGCCGTCTGCTTTGTCGCACTGATCCGAAGGTGGAAAAAGCTGACAAAGGTGCAGCGCGTCATGTTTTGTGTCTGCTTCCTCACCTCAGCCTGGATCAAAATCATTCTTGTTGAGCTGTATCTGATGGCCGAGTTAGTAAGACGCTATCAGGAGCAAAAGGAGGAGGCGGTGCGACAGCGGACCCAGGTAGCCGTACTGCAAATGCGGCCCCATTTTATCCACAATACGCTTATGAGCATCTATTACCTCTGCGCCCGGGACCCCCAAAAAGCGCAGCAGGTCATTCTGGATTTTTCCAGATATCTGCAAAGCAACTTCACCGCCATCGTCAGGGAGGGCACGATCCCCTTTGCGGAGGAACTGGAGCACACCAGGGCATATCTCGCGGTGGAGCAGGCGCGTTATCAGGGACAGTTATTCGTGGAGTTTGACACGCCGAACACGTTTTTCCGCATCCCGGCCCTGACGCTTCAGCCCATCGTAGAAAATGCCATCAAGCACGGTGTGGACCCGGACCTGGAACCGCTCTACGTCACAGTCACCACGGAGGACACAGACAGGGGCGTCCGGATCACCGTAGAGGACACCGGTCCCGGCTATGCCCCGTCAGATGAGGATGAGCCCCATTTTGCCCTCGATAATATCAGAGAGCGGCTGAAAGCCATATGCGGCGGAACACTGAACATCAAACCGCGGGAAACGGGAGGAACAAAGGTAACGGTTTTTATACCCCGGCGCGGCTCTTAAAGAAGGTCCGATCCAGAACTAATAAAAGCGGGAACTGATCCGAAAGGATTGTTCTATATATCATTTCACAGGAGGAAAGAGAAAAATGAGTCTCGAAAAAAGTCAGAAAATCGTAAAGGTACTGGGTATCCTCAGTATCATCAGCGCAGTCCTTGCCTTCATCGCCGCCATCGGCCTGTTCGGCATCGGAGGGCTTGGAGCCAGTATGGGTGCCAACGACGAAAATGTCGCCATGGGCGCTGCTATCATGGTCTTCCTCGGCGTCGTTATGCTGGTGGAGGGTATTGTCTCTCTGGTGCAGGGTATTTTCTCCCTGCAGGCCGCCAAGGACGCCACAAAGGCCAACCCCCTCTGGATCATCTCCCTCATCGGTGTGGTACTGGCCGTGCTCAGTGTGATCACCAGCTTAACGAACGGCCAGGATGTCCTTTCCAAGATTTTCTCGCTGGCCATCAGCTGCTTCACCTTCTATCTGGCCAACAACATTAAAAAGCTTGGCAGAGGATAAATCGGAAATAAAGACAGCGGGCAGAAGATTCAGATCATCTTACCTGCCCGCTGGAAATCCATCTATACTCCACACTATTTCTGTATTTTCAAATCATTCTGCAAAAAATATACTATGATGGGTAGGAAAAAAGTGGTTTTTCTGATATTGTTGTGTTTGATTCTCCTACTCTCAATAGTAGAATCCCAATCATTCAAAGAATCTGACTTCATTTACACCAATTTACAGTAAAGCTATTCCCACCAGACAAAAGTAAGTTGGCTTTTGTCCTAGCCATCATTCTATCTCCAACAATCTCATTAAGAGGCGTATCGATTTCTTTTTCCATATCCACATTTTCTTCCCCTTCTCTTCCATATATTTTAAACAGGTTCAGCCGCAGCGCGTTTGTTACGACAAAAAAGCTGGAAAGGTTCATAGCCGCCGCCGCAAACATCGGATTTAACTGCCATCCGGTAAACGGAATGAAGACGCCCGCGGCAAGAGGGATACCGATCACATTATAGAAAAACGCCCAGAACAGATTTTGATGGATATTCGTAAGGGTCTTTCTGCTTAAGCGAACCGCGGCCGCAACATCAAGAAGTCTGCTCTTCATCAGAACAACATCCGCCGCGTCGATCGCCACATCCGCTCCCGCGCCGATCGCAATCCCGATATCCGCCCGGGTCAGCGCCGGAGCGTCATTGATCCCGTCTCCCACCATGATCACCTTTCCGCTTTCCTGTAATGCGCGTACCTCTCTTTCCTTCCCGTCAGGAAGGACTCCCGCGATGACCTCGTCCACACCGGCTGCCTTCCCGATCGCCTTCGCCGTACGCTCGTTATCTCCCGTAAGCATAACGACCTTCATCCCAAGCTCCTTAAGCTGTCTAATGGCCTTCGTACTGTCTTCTTTGATCACATCCGCTACCGCAATGATCCCTTTTAACTTCCCGTCTTCGGCAAAGAATAACGGCGTCTTTCCCTCTTCGGAAAGGGCATCCGCCTTTTTCGCCATCCCATCCGATATCTCGGCAGTCTGGCGTATGAAAGAGAGATTCCCGCCGGCAAGCCGGACTATGCCATCGACCGGAATATTCTCGCCGGGGCGGACAACATAAAGATCTCCGATGGTTACCTGTTCAACAGGTACAACCGCCTCTACCCCGTCCTTTACAACGGTGGCGGTCTTAGGCGCAAGCCGCATCAGGCCTTTTAAGGCGTCCGTCGTCCGTCCCTTCGACCTTGCCTCTAACATCTTCCCCACCGTAATCAGCGTAAGGATCACTGCCGCCGACTCAAAATAGAAATCCATCATATAGGACATAACCGCGTCGCTGTTTCCATCCGCGGCTGCCCTCGTCATAGCAAAAAGCACATAGAGGCTCCAAAGAAAGGCCGCCGATGCGCCAAGCGCCACTAACGCGTCCATATTCGGCGCCCGGTGGACCAGGCTCCGAAAGCCGTTTATAAAGAATTTCTGGTTGATTACCATAATCAGTGCGGTCAGGACAAGCTGTACAAGCCCCATCGCTACGTGGTTCTCGTCAAAAAAATGCGGGAGCGGCCATTCCCACAGCATATGTCCCATAGACAGATATAAAAGCGGCAGCAAGATCACAACTGAGGTGATCAGTCTCTTTCGTAAAACGGGCGTTTCTTTATCGGCAAGCGCATCCTCATCTGCCGCCTGACGCGACCTGGCATCAGAAGCTTTTTCCTTCGATTTTGCTCCGTATCCCGCTTTTTCTACCGCCTGAATGATCGTCTCGTCAAGAACCTGTCCTTCTACCCCCATAGAATTTGTGAGGAGGCTCACCGAACAGGTCGTCACCCCCGGAACCTGCGAAACCGCCTTCTCTACCCGTGCCGCGCAGGCAGCACAGCTCATTCCTGTAACTAAATATTGTCTCATTTATTATTAATCTCCATTCTCACTTTAACTTGAAACACACAAGATACATGCCCTATATACTCAGTCACAGCACGATTCGCCAAAATCTCCGTAGAACTCATCCGGATACAGGATTTCCGGATCGCTGCCTTGGTTACTATAGTCCTCATATGCAAAGGAAGCGTCTGTCGGCGCACCGCAGCAGGATTCCTCCGCATAATCCGCAGGAACGCCGCAGCAGGACTCTTCCGTATAATCCGCAGGAACGCCACAGCAGGACTCTTCTGCGTAATTTGTCAAAACGTTATAACCGGAGGATATAGGAGCAGCAGCATTCTCCATATTCTCTATGGTTATCGTATCTACTTGATCGGTCACATGGATCGTTCCGCGGATCATCCCCATCCAGCAGCTGTAATTCACAACACCCGTTTGATCAGGCGTGAATTCGATCACATTCTCGCCGAAATCAAAGGTATGCTCTATCCCGTAAGCCGGAATCAGCATCCGATAATTACATCCGTTGAGACTCCCCTCAGGCGCCTCAATCGTCCAGCGCACCGGGATTCCCGCCTGCACGGTGATATCCGGATAACTGCCTAAAGTAAGGGTGCTCTCAATGACCTGTATCCCGTCCGCGACCTGAGCCTCACCCGCGTCGCCCTCTCTGTTTTCCGAGGCGGTGATCCCCTGCGTATTCCATAAAACATAAGCTCCGATGACAAGGAGGAACGAAGCCGCATACGCAGCATACCGCATCCAGCGCCTCCTGTTCGGAAGACTTAACAGGACACCTGCGATGCAAAGCGCTATGATCAGGTAAAGCAGGAGATCGGAAGGCAGCAAGCCGCTCAAGGCTCCGCCCTGGGAAAGCATGGAAAGTCCCAGGACTACAACCAAAACTGCTCCGATCCGCATGACCTGATCCGTAAATTTTCTGCCAAGCAGGGATACAACCGACCCAAAGCCGAGCATAAGAGGCACGGTCCCCAGGCTGAACAAAAACATCGAAAGCGCTCCCGCAAACGGATTTCCGGTCGCAAGCGCCACGATCCACATAGACTGTAAGGGTCCGCAGGGCATAAAGCCGTTGAGCAGACCGATCGCAAACGGTGTTCCCCCTGCCCTTCTCTTTTTCCCTATCACCTTTGCGATCACCCGCGGCGTACGAATCGTAAACTTTCTAAGCCACGGGAAGATTCCCAGCATATTGATCCCCATAACCACCATGAACAACCCGGCTATGATCTTTAAAATCCCCTGCAGTAAGGAGGAAATACCGACATCCGATCCGCCGCCAAGGATCATACCGATCAGCCCAAGGACAAAGCCGATCGCCGTATAGGAGCATACCCTGCCAAGGTTATAGGCAAGTGACGGAATAAATGTCTGTAGTTTGCCCGTATTGCCGCTAAAAGCTTCCTTTTTCGGCAGGCTTTGGGAAAGACCGATCCCCCCGCACATGGCAATGCAATGGACGGACGTGATCAGACCGATTACAAACAGCATTCCATACCCCATACCGGCATCCGCAAGGCTCGTTGGAATTAAACGGTTCAGGATCCCAAGAGATTGCAGCATATAATACAGTGCTATTATGATCACCAGGATACTGACGGAGCCTTCCAGATCAAAGGACTCCCCTGCGTCCTCCCGAAGCACTTCATAATCCAATGCTTCGATTGTCTTTACGAGGTCTGCCCGCGAAACCAGACCTTCCTCATAGGTAATATCAGCCGATCCGTCCCGATAGTTTACGGAAGCGGATTGAACCCCCTCCTTAGACCGTAACCCAGCCTCAATCTTATTCTGGCAATGGATGCAACTCATCCCGCCTATGTTTAAATGGATTTTTTTACTCATCACAGAAACCTTCCTTTGCTTTGATGCACTGACTATACTTCACAAATATGTGGATTTTATGTGGTTTGAGAAAAAAAGAGACGTTTCCGCCTCTTTTCAAAGATTTGTTATGCTTCTTATATTTCCCGTCCCATGCGATCCAGCCGGATATCAGCCTTCCACCGATAGAGATCGTGCGCCACGGTATCGGATTCCGCGGTAGCGTTTCTGAGCTCCGCCCAGCTGACACCGTTGCTTAAATAGATATCCGCCGTTCTCTCCTGAACCTCAAAATGCCAATCATCCTCCGGTGTCCTGTGTCCCTCCAGGGCAGAGCCCATATTGACATACCAGGCACTTGCGACACCGATCACTCCGATGCTTCCTAAGAAGCTGATCCCGTCCAACAGACTCTCCTTTGTCTCAAGTCCCGCGACAAAGGTCGAACGGACCCTGTTTCTGCCAAACACATTGACCTCCTCCTTAAGCGCGGAGAGCCAGTTATCCCTGCCGCCGCACCGCCTGGATTTTCCGGGACAGATATAGTTAAACAGCTGCTCATTCCAGACCTCCATATTGGTCGCAACGGTAGAAAATCCCGCTTCCCGGTATTTTTCAAAGACGCTCAGATCATCCGGGGCTCCGACACAGGCGGTTCCGTTAAAGGAATCCGCGTCAAGCGCATCGCAGATATTCTCCGCCACATCCAGATAATATTCCACCTCCCTGCGTTCCGGGATAAAACCGCCGCTGACCGTCAGGTGATGGAAACCGTCGTCATAAGTGCTCTTCACGGTTTCTGCAATCTGTACCGGGGTCTTCCACTTGATCCCCTGCTCTTCCCCATAGGTGTTTTTTGTCGCATTGATATTGCAGAAAAGACAATCCTCGCCTTTATCCTGCAAGGCACATTCATTACTATAGGTGATAAAGATCACCCCATATCCGTTGTCCTGGGCAATGGACCTCATCTCGGTTCCATCCTTCAGTTTCCGGTCATAGTAAGGCGAACGCTGTTTAAAATGAATTTTTTCAAGGACCGGCTGCTTTCCGTCCTTTAAATACAG
>JAFSXN010000004.1 GCA_017444015.1 Lachnospiraceae bacterium
AGAAGGGCAGATAAAAAGGTTCTGCCTGAAGGTAACTCTATTATGGAAGGCAATCGGGAGACGAAAACGAAAACGGAAACGAAAACGAAAACGGTCATCGTCTTTTATTCAAAGCATCACAGAAATACCCAGCTCCTGGTAGACGCTATCAAAAAGCGGGCTCCGGAGGTCGAGCTTATGAATATCAATGATATGAGTATGGTCTATCTGAGCAATTACGACCGGATCGGGATCGCGTCGGGGATCTATTTTTCGAAGTTTGCAAAACCCCTTATGGAATATTTAAGGCTGCACCTTCCCGAGGGGAAGAAGGTTTTTGCCCTCTATACCTGCGGTTCCATGAATGACAGGTATACAAAGGAGGTAAAGGAGCTGGCGGCTGAGAGACATTGTGAGTATCTCGGGGAGTATTCCTGTCCGGGGTATGATACCTTTGGTCCCTTTAAGCTTCTCGGAGGGGTTCAGAAGGGTCATCCTTCGATCTCAGAGATCCAGGGAGCGGTAGATTTTTACTTCAGTCTGGATAAAAAAAGATAAAGAAAGCTTATTGTATACAAATATCCATTTAATATGGCATTGTAACAAAAGAGTCGCCAGAATGCAGGAAACGATCGGGCTTAAGGACTATATCAGTCAAAAAAACAGGGCTTTAGCAGTTCTGTTTTTTTTGTCTGACAGGGTGGGCAGGATTCCCCCCTTCCTGCTCCGTTTGCAGAGCTGCTCATATGTATTTTGTGCAATACTGACAAAAAACATCTCTTCATTTCGTTAAATATTCAAACTTTACACAAAGGGTTTCAGATAGTATCCTTAACATAGGATGTTAAACATAGGATGTTTAAGGAGGACTTATGAAAGTAGGTTTGGTTTATACGGGAGTTACAGACGAGCTGAAGGCGGATGTTGAGCGCGAAGTAAAAAAACAGCTCGGAGATGATGTCGAGATGATCAGTGTAAAGGATCCGACCATCATTAAGGAAGTATCGGAGAAGGGCTATGTTACGACCGCTCCGGCGGCAAGACTTATCAGGCTCTATATGGATGTGGCAGAGCAGGGGGCAGAAGCCATCTTAAATCTCTGTTCCAGCGTCGGGGAGGTAGCGGATGCTGCACAGGATATCGCAAGATATATCGGAGTCCCGATCGTCAGGGTGGATGAGGATATGTGCAGGGAAGCGGTACGTCTTGCTACCCTGGAGGGAAAAGGCGCTAAGGTCGGCGTAATGGGAACCCTCGGATCGACACTGACGCCGACAGCGGGGACCATAAGGCGGGCAGCCCGGGAAATGAACAGGCACGTTGAGGTTGTCGAATGCCTGGTGGAGGGAGCCTTTAACATCAATCAGGAACAGTTCTTAAAGATGATGGATGAGCATGCGGCTAAGATCGCCGATCAGGTTGACGTCATTGTTCTGGCCCAGGGCTCAATGGCTTACGCAGAACCGTCGCTGTCTGAGAAATACCGCAAGCCGGTACTCGGAAGCCCCAGATTCGGAGCGGTGGCTTTGAAAAACGCCTTGATAAAAAAAGGAGTGATTGCCGGATAAAGAGAGGCAGCTAAAGAGGAAGAGGTTTTTCCTGTTTGATAAAACAGAAAAGCATAGATCATACTTACGGACTCTTAGGGAAGAAAGAACGTGAGTGAGGACCGGAAAAATCCGGAAGATGAAAGGAGAAGGAAGGAATGAAAAAGAAACTGGCGGCACTTATTATCGGTTCCCTGGCAGTACTGACGTTAGCAGGCTGCGGCGGAGCAGCGGCACCTGCGGCGGATAGTACCGCGGCAGCAGACAGCGCACCGGCTGCCGAGGCAGAGGCTGCTTCGGAAGAGACGGCGGCTTCCACGGACGGAGCGGCGCTTGAATTAAAGATCGGTGTTTCCACGGCTGAAACAGATCCCCGTAATATCGCGGCAGAGCAGTTCGCGGCAGAGATCGAGGAAAAGACGGGCGGCGCTCTTACGGCGAAGGTTTATCCTTCGGGACAGCTCGGAGCGGATGCTGACCTGATCAATTCGCTGTCTCTGGATTCCGGCACGGTAGATATCATCATCACTGACGCATCCAATTTTGCTACCTACGAGCCTTTAATGGGAATTTCGGCTCTTCCGTTTAATTTTGCGGATTTTGACCAGGCATGGGCATTTATGGATTCCGATATCGAAGCGGAAGCCGAGGCAGGTCTGGTAGAGCAGAACATGAGAGTTCTGGCCCACTACTGCAACGGATTCCGTTGTGTTACGAACTCCAAGGGTCCCGTGGAATCTCCGGATGATATGAAGGGAATGCTGATCCGTACACCTGAGAATCCCGTTATCATGGCTACTATGACAGCGCTTGGCGCAAATCCCAGCCTCTTGCTTTCTCGGAGCTTTATCAGGCTCTTCAGCAGGGTACCTATGACGCGCAGGAGAATCCGATCCCCGTTATTTACAACAACAAGCTCTATGAGGTACAGGAATACCTTTCCGTAACGAACCACATTTACTCCGGAATGTGCTTTACGATCGCGGAATCCGTATGGCAGAAGCTTTCACCCGAGCAGCAGGAGATCGTCCAGGCAGCAGCCACAGCTTCCGCAAAGGCTGACAGAGAGAGCAACAGGAAGCAGACTGAAGAGCTCGTTTCCAACCTGGAGGCCGAAGGCATGAAGATCAATTATCCGGATCTTGCTCCGTTCCAGGAGGCAACAGCTTCCGTTCTGACGGACAATGCTTCGACCTACGGCGAGCTTTTAGACAAGCTGAACGAGTGGAAGGCAGCACAGTGATCACTCAGTTATAAAAATCCGGGCTATCAGGAGCCTGACCGCAAAGGGTAAGGATCTTACCGCGGCCGTTC
>JAFSXN010000058.1 GCA_017444015.1 Lachnospiraceae bacterium
ATAACGCTGGGTGCTGTGGTGATCACCGCCAGATTGAACTCTCTTTCAAGCCTTTCCACGATGATCTCCATGTGGAGTAATCCAAGGAATCCGCAGCGGAAACCGTAGCCCAGAGCCTGAGAAGTCTCAGGTTCGAAATTGAAAGCGGCGTCGTTTACCTGGAGTTTCTCCAGGGCATCCTTTACGCTCTCGTACTTCTCGCCTTCTGCAGGATAGATTCCGCAGTAAACCATGGACTGGACTTTTTTGTAGCCCGGGCAGGGTTCATCGGCAGGGTCGTTCGCAAGAGTCACGGTATCGCCAACGCGGGCGTCAGCCACCTGCTTGATGGAACCGCAGATATATCCTACCTCACCGGCTCTCAGTTCCCTGGTGGGAACCAGTCCCGGTGCGCAGTATCCTACTTCCGTTACTTCGTATTTAGCGCCGGTGGACATGAGTTTGATCACGTCGCCCTTCTTCACCTTTCCGTCGAAGATGCGCGCATAGATAATTACGCCCAGATAATTGTCATATTTCGAGTCAAAGATAAGCGCCTTCAGCTTGCCGTCTTCGTCTCCTTCGGGAGCCGGGATAACCCTGATGAGTTCCTCCAGAAGCTCATCAACTCCAAGGCCTGTCTTGGCAGAGATGAGCGGCGCTTCCGATGCGTCCAGACCGATGACCTCCTCGATCTCCTCCCTGCATTCTTCAGGGCGGGCGGAAGCCAGATCTATCTTGTTCAGCACCGGCATGATCTCCAGATTCTCGTCGAGAGCAAGGTAAACGTTGGCCAGAGTCTGAGCCTCAACGCCCTGAGTCGCGTCCACCACAAGAACAGCTCCCTCACATGCTGCAAGGGACCTGGAGACCTCATAGGTAAAGTCCACGTGCCCCGGTGTGTCGATGAGGTTCAGGATGTATTCCTGACCGTCCTTTGCCTTATACACCAGCCTGGTGGTCTGAAGTTTGATGGTTATGCCTCTCTCGCGCTCCAGATCCATATTATCCAGATACTGTTCCTTCATGTCGCGCTCGGCCACCAGCCCTGTCTTCTCGATGAGACGGTCCGCCAGGGTGGACTTGCCGTGATCTATATGAGCTATGATGCTGAAATTTCTTATATATTTCTGATGATCCATAAATTCCTCTTAGTTTTTAGTTTGATTGAGCCGCCTGATCAGGCCCCCACGGTACATCCATAAAATATGGCAAAATGTATTTGGCGCATAGGAAAAGAACGACCAGCACCAGCAGAATTATGAAATTCCGCTTGGTAAAGATCTTCTTCCACGGGATCTTTGTTGCAAAGAACGCCGTGATACCTCCTATCAGTCCGTAGAACCAGATCTTCAGCCAGTTGAAGAAACCTCTCTTCTTCTCTTCCTGCTGTTCTTCCTCTGAATCCTCAGAGGTATCCATGTCCGTCTCATCGATCTCGAGGACGACGGGAGCAGGATCGTTGAACTGCGGCGTGCCGGAGCCCACTTCCGGAAGATTGTCCAGAGCCGCCACGGCTCCCACGGTAAGAAGCCCTGCGCCCACGCCTACAGCCACCGCTTTTTTGATGGTCCTTCTGACTGCGGACTTCTTTTTCTTCTTTTCTTCAGGCGCTTTCTCTTCAGCATCTGCGATCTCTGTTTCCAATGTATTTTCGCTGTCCATAATCTCAATATCCTTCATCTTTGCTTACCTCATGAAAATGAAAATGAACATAACTATACATAATGATTATAACATATCTGTTTTTCAAGCGCTATAGTAATATTTATCAATAACTGTGGTCATGCGCTGATGTTCACTTTGTGAGGAGCGATGATCAGGCAAAGAAAAAACCGGCTCGATTGGATGCGGATCCCGTAATTTGTAGGGATCCGCCCAAGAGAGACGGTTTTGATTTGTTTCTGATCGATGCGACGAGCACCGGTGAGGATCAGCGCATGATCACAGCTTCGGTCCTGCTGCAACTAATGCCTTGCCTGCTTCATTGTACTCGTACTTCACGAAGTTCTTGATGAATCTGCCTGCCAGATCCTGTGCCTTGGCATCCCACTCAGCGGGATCTTGGTAAGTATCTCTGGGATCCAGTATCGCGGGATCCACTCCCGGGAGTTCGGTGGGAACTTCAAAATCGAAGATGGGGATCATCTTGGTAGGTGCCTTCAGTACGTCGCCGTTCAGGATGGCGTCGATGATTCCTCTGGTATCCTTGATGGATATACGCTTGCCGGTTCCGTTCCAGCCTGTGTTCACCAGATATGCCTTAGCTCCTGACTTTTCCATTTTCTTAACCAGCTCTTCAGCATACTTTGTGGGATGGAGTTCCAGGAATGCCTGTCCGAAGCAAGCTGAGAACGTAGGAGTCGGTTCGGTGATTCCTCTCTCTGTTCCTGCAAGCTTAGCTGTGAATCCTGACAGGAAGTAGTACTTGGTCTGCTCGGGTGTAAGTATGGATACCGGAGGAAGCACTCCGAAAGCATCTGCGGAGAGGAAGATGACATTCTCCGCGTCGGGACCTGAGGACTTGCCATTCACGTTCTTTGCGATCTTTTCTATGTGTTCGATAGGATATGAAACGCGGGTGTTCTCGGTAACGCTCTTGTCGGCGAAATCGATCTTGCCGTTCTCATCAACGGTTACATTCTCCAGAAGAGCGTTTCTCCTGATGGCGTTATAGATGTCGGGCTCGGAATCCTTGTCAAGGTTGATGACCTTGGCATAGCAGCCGCCCTCAAAGTTGAATACGCCGTTGTCGTCCCAGCCGTGCTCGTCATCACCGATCAGAAGTCTCTTCGGGTCGGTGGAAAGGGTCGTCTTACCGGTTCCGGAAAGTCCGAAGAAGATCGCTGTATTCTTTCCGTCCATATCGGTATTTGCCGAGCAGTGCATGGAAGCGATGCCCTTAAGCGGCAGATAGTAGTTCATCATAGAGAACATACCCTTCTTCATTTCTCCGCCGTACCAGGTATTGATGATAACCTGCTCGCGGCTCGTAATATTGAAGGCTACGCAGGTCTCAGAGCCAAGCCCTAATTCCTTAAAGTTCTCAACCTTAGCCTTGGAAGCGTTGTATACAACGAAATCCGGTTCAAAGCCCTTAAGCTCTTCCTCGGTAGGCTGGATAAACATATTCTTAACAAAGTGCGCCTGCCATGCAACCTCCATAATAAAGCGGACAGCCATTCTCGTGTCCTTGTTCGCGCCGCAGAAAGCGTCAACAACGAACAGATCCTTATCGGAAAGCTCTTTCTTTGCGATATCCTTTACCTTTGCCCATACTTCTTCGCTCATGGGATGGTTGTCGTTCTTATACTCGTCCGTCGTCCACCAAACGGTATCCTTGGAATTCTCATCCATAACGATATACTTGTCTTTGGGGGAACGGCCGGTAAACTCGCCCGTCATAACGTTAACCGCGTCAAGCTCCGTGAGCTGACCCTTGTCAAAGCCCGTTAAGGAAGGATCCATCTCATCCTTGTATAAATCCTCATAAGACGAATTGTAAAAGATCTCCTTCGTTCCGGTAATGCCGTACTTTGTTAAATCAACTGCCATTTTTTTACCTCTTTTCCTTTTATAATATCGCGGAAGCAAAAAACCGGACAAACAACTCTCACTGTATGATCCGCCCTTTCAAGCTCCCAACCACGGGCCGCGCAAATACGCCTCCCAATTTTTCACCGCTACCGATTATACTAAATAATCCCGCATAACGCAACGCAAAAAAGCTGATTTTATAAAAGATTTATGCCAATGTCCCGTTTTTTTCCGTTCAGAACGGGGGCACAGGCCTCCTTCAGCCACGCTGCTTCCTCCTCGGTAAGCTTTGAAGAAAGTGCCTCAAAGACCTGCTTATGATAGGAATTCAGGATTGCCTTTTCTTCCTCATTTAAAAGCTCTGCAAGAATCGCCTCCCGTTCATAGGGAACCAATGTCAGCGGCTCAAAGCCAAGGAACCTTCCCCACTGATTTTTCTTCTTCTCGACACAGAGCAGAAGGTTTTCGATCCGTATCCCATACTTTCCCTCGAGATAGATCCCAGGCTCATCGCTTACGATCATCCCGGGTGCGAGAGCAGGCTGTTCTGTTTCCTTTCTGATCTGATAGCGGATCGCAAGCGGTCCTTCATGGACCCCTAAGAAGCTTCCTACGCCGTGTCCCGTTCCGTGTTTATAGTCAAGATATCGATCCCAGATCGGCTGCCTCGCAAGGATATCGAGGTTCTCTCCTCTGCAGCCCTCCAGAAAAACAGCGCCCATCAGCCGCAAATGCCCTTTGAGAACCGTTGTATAATCGAGCTTCATTTCCTCTGAAAGCTCTCCCAGAGCGATGGTCCTCGTAACATCTGTCGTCGCCCCGTCGTACTGCCCGCCGGAGTCAAGCAGCAAAAAGCCCTTGGGCCTGAGTTTCTTTGCGTTTTCCTTTTTCGGCGCGTAATGCACAATGGCGCCATTCTCTCCGTAAGCACAGATCGTTTCAAAGCTGGGGCCGCGGTTTCCCTTGATCTCTGCCCGTAACCCATCCATATATTCCGCCGCTGTAAGCTCATCGAGCTTCTCTCCCGAAGCCACTCTGCTCTTGATCTCCCGTATGAAACGCACAACCTTTGCTCCATCCAGGACATGGTACTTCTGAGCGTTTTTGATCTCTGTTTTGTTCTTTATGGACTTCGGAATCAGTTCATCATGCGGGACATCGATCATCTCGTTTCCAAGATTTGTAAGATCCTCGTACAGTCTGGCGTTCATGGACCGCTTGTCGCACAGGATCCGGCAGCCCTCCGGAAAATTCAGGCAGGTATAGATATCGCTGTAAGGGCGGATCAGGCCTCCGTAGAAATTGGCCTTAGCGTACAGCTCGTTCGGTGCCGCCTTCTCATCAATAAAAAGCCCCGCCTTCTGTCGCGCTACAAAGGCATAGGCATTGGCAAGAGGGCTGTATTCGATATCCGTTCCGCGAATATTGAACAGCCACATAATATCAGCCAGATCAGACACAAAGAAGGCATCTGCCTTATATTTCGCCATTTTCTCCCGAAGGGCTGACATCTTCTCCTCGATATCAAGGCCTGCGATGCTCTTTGGCAGCAGGCGGATCTTATTATTGTTTTTCTTCGGACGGTCTTCCCAGAGCTTTGCAGCGTAATCTATATCGATCCGGAAATTGCTCTCCGCAGACAGCTCTGAAACCAGTTCCTCGTAATCAGATCGGGAAATCAGCGTTCCTGTTGTAGCAACGATCCGATTAAACGCGTTTTTATGCAGATATTCTCTGAGCGTGGGAACGTCCTTTTCCTGCTGCTTATATAATTCGATTCCAGAACCGTCAAGCTCCTTTTTCGCCTGGATAAAATATCTTCCGTCGGTCCATAGGATCGCCTCCTCTTTACCGACCAAAAGGGTTGCGTTGGAGCCGGTAAAGCCCGACAGATATTGCAAAAACTTGTAAAAATCCTCTATATATTCCGACATATGGGAATCTGAGTTGAAAACGATATAGTAATCCACTCCGTCCCGTTTCATCAATGTTCTGAGCGATTCGATCCGCTCGCTGTAAATACTGCTCATATTTTCTTTCCTCTTGTTGAAACTACAGGAAACGAATTTATTTAATTCGTTTACGATATGTTAACCTGCATCGCCTGCGCCACACATATTATACATAATATCAGAAAAATTACTACTGTATTTATGTAAATTTCTTGCCATTTTTTCTTGTCACGGGAGTGCTTTCCTGTTATGATAGTAGAGATTGTTTGTCTCTTTTTGATATACCTGTAAAAAGAGGCGGGCAGAGTGGAAAGTGAGGTTTGAATGACAGACGACGTAAAAGATTTTTATGCGACGACCCCTGAGATTCTCGCGCTTTCAAAGCTGAACGAAAAGAACAGCTATATCGATCCCGAGCTTTATATCAAGCTCGACGTCAAGCGGGGGCTTCGTGATCTGGCCGGAAAGGGTGTTCTGACCGGTCTGACCAAAATATCCGATGTCCGGGCTCATATTTATAAAGGCGATGAACAGATCCCGACCGACGGCGAGCTGTTTTACCGCGGCTATAATGTAAAGGATCTGGTCCGGGGCTTTACCTCCGACCAGCGCTTCGGTTTTGAGGAGGTTACCTATCTTCTGCTCTTCGGAGAGCTTCCGAACGAAAAACAGCTGAAGGATTTCTGTTCCCTGCTTGCGGGCTATCGTTCCCTGCCGACGACCTTTGTACGGGATATTATTATGAAGGCACCGAGCAGAGATATGATGAATACCCTGTCCCGGAGTATTCTGACGTTATATTCCTACGACGACAAGGCGGACGATACCTCTCTGCCCAATGTCCTCAGGCAATGTTTACAGCTTATATCCCTGTTCCCGCTGCTTTCGGTATACGGATATCAGGCCTACCGCCACTATCACGACGGAAAGAGCCTCTATATCCATGCGCCGAAGCCGGAGCTTTCGACGGCGGAAAATATTCTCAGGATCCTTCGATCCAATAAGAAATATACGCCCCTGGAGGCCAGGATCTTAGATGTCGCTCTGGTACTGCATATGGATCACGGCGGAGGAAACAATTCCACCTTTACGACCCACGTTGTGACCTCGACGGGAACCGATACCTATTCCGTGATGGCGGCAGCGATCGGCTCCTTAAAGGGCCCCAGGCACGGCGGCGCGAATATCAAGGTCGTCGATATGTTTGAGGATATGAAGAAAAAGGTTCACGACTGGGCGGATGAGGATGAGGTCTCCCGCTATCTGCTGGGACTGCTTCGGAAAGAAAACTTCGATCATCAGGGACTGATCTACGGAATGGGCCATGCGGTCTACTCCAAATCCGATCCCCGTGAACGGATCTTCCGCTCCTACGTTGAAAAGCTGGCAGCCGAAAAAAATCTGGAGAAGGAATTCAAGCTATACTCCCTTGTAGAGCGGCTGGGTCCTGAAATCATCGCGAAGGAACGGAAAATGTACAAGGGTGTCTGCTGCAACGTCGACTTCTATTCCGGCTTTGTATATCAGATGTTAGGGTTGCCCAAGGAGCTGTTTACCCCGATCTTCGCCATCGCCCGGATCTCCGGCTGGAGCGCGCACCGACTGGAGGAGCTTGCTCAGAATGGAAAGATCATACGTCCCGCCTACAAACCGGTCTCGACCGATATGGAATATATTCCGCTTACCGAAAGATAGGCGGCTGTAAATACCTCAGGAGCCGCAGAAAACCATAATCATCCGTTTTCCGGCAAAAGCTCCTGTGTCCTATAAGGAGGATTTTATCATGAGCAGAGAAAACCCCAAGTTTCTGGTATGCGACGATTCGATCTTAGCCAGAAAGAAGCTGTCCGACACGCTTTCGAGTCTCGGTTATACCAATGTCGTTTCGGTATCCAACGGCGAAGAGGCAGTCAATCTCTACAAGCTGGAAAAGCCGGACGTCGTGATCCTTGACATCGTTATGCCGGTTAAGGACGGGATCACCGCGACAAAGGAAATCATCGAATTTGACAAAAACGCGCTGATCATTATTTCTTCAAGTGTCGGAACCCAGTCTCATCTCAAAGAAGTGATCAAGGCCGGGGCAAAGGATTTCATACAGAAGCCTATCGATCCGGCTCTGCTTGACGAGATCATAAAAAATAATCTGGATAGGAGGCAGGAGAATGAGTGAATCTACGGAAGTGTCCCGATTCATTTCTCTTTACATGGACCGGCTGACAGAAAACATCAAACAGCATGCGAATGAAAACATGCGTTTGCTGGATGTTCAGTATTATGATGAGTACGAATTGGACGATGAGCTGTCACAGGAGATCACCGGCGTTCCCGCCGCGTATTCGGCGATCGCGGGCGCCCCGGAGGTTTTGGTTCAGTTTGCGGAGGATTATGCCAGAGTCGGTATCGACCAGTATGACGATCTCTGCAAGGAGGCGCTGCTCGACTTCCTGAATCTGATCAACGGACTGTTTATCGTCTATCTTTCCAAGAATAATATCAGCGAACTAAGCCTCAACGCGCCGACGAAGAGCCGACACGTTCGCTTAAAGGCCGGCAAGGACGGGAAGATCGCCGCGATCCCCGTAGAATTCTCCTACGGCACAGTGACCTTCATCCTCGTAGAGCCGCCCGGAGTTACAGAGTTTGAATGACCTGTTCTTCCATTTCCGATGGATCACATATGGTATTATGCAGAATATCGGCATTCCGGATTTCCCTTACGGCATTCGGGATGTCGATTTTTGCTGTATCACTGAGCTTCTCAGCGATCACAAAATCGTCGTCCGAGGAAACCTTCAGTCCCATCGCCCTGACAACGCTCCCCGCGAATTTAAAGGGGGATGCCGTTGAAACAATGACATTCTTACAGGGATCTTCCTCCTCGTTTCGATATTTTTGCGCCGCACAGGCCGCTACCGCGGTATGCGTATCAATCACATAGCCGTCCTCTTCATAGATCTTACGAATCGTTTCAAAGACCTCCTCTTCCTTCGCGTACGCGCTGTAAAAATCCGAAAGTCCCGTTTTCATAACATCCGATATTTCATAGCGTCCGTTATTCGCAAGGGATAACATCAGCTCCCTCGTCTTTTCCGGCTCATCCCCGGCGATATGATAAATCAGCCGCTCCAGGTTGCTTGAGATCAGGATATCCATAGAAGGAGAGCTGGTCAGAATGAATTCCCGGTTCTTATCGTAAATCCCGGTATGGAAGAAATCAAACAGCACATTGTTCTCATTGGAAGCGCAGATCAGCTTATGGACCGGCAGGCCCATTCTCTTCGCGTAATATGCCGCAAGGATATTCCCGAAGTTTCCGGTAGGTACGGTAAAGTTAACTTTATCATTCTCTTTAATCTCGCCGGATTTTAAAAGTCCGCCGTACGCCCATACATAATAGGCGATCTGAGGAATTAGGCGGCCGATATTGATGGAATTTGCGGAAGAAAATACATAGCCCTTTTCCTTCAGCTTCTGCTTCAGTACCCTGTTCCCGAAGATCTCCTTGACACCTGTCTGACAGTCGTCAAAATTTCCGTTGACACCGATGACCTTCGTATTCTTTCCCTTTTCGGTCACCATCTGAAGCTCCTGGATCCGGCTCACGCCGCCCTTGGGATAGAAAACGATGATCTGCGTTCCCTCTACATCCGAAAAGCCCGCAAGAGCCGCTTTCCCCGTATCCCCGGAGGTAGCGGTCAGGATCACGACCTTTTCCTTCATCCCGTTCTTTTTCATGGAGCAGGTCAGAAGATGCGGAAGAATCGAAAGCGCCATATCCTTAAAAGCAATGGTCTTTCCGTGAAACAGCTCCAGAAAAAAGCGATCCCCGCGCTTTACAAGCGGCGCAAGCTCCGGCGTATCAAATTTCGAATCGTAGGCCTTCTCGATACAGCCCCTAAGCTCCTGTTCGCTGAAATCGCTCAAAAGCAGCCGCATCACCCGGTATGCGGTTTCCCTGTAATCCATATCGGTAAGCTCTTTCATCGTAAAATCAAAGCCCGTAAGCTGCTCCGGCACGAACAGCCCCCCATCCTCCGAAAGCCCCTTTATGATCGCCCGCGAAGCGCTGATACCGCTCTCCGCCCCTCTAGTACTCTTATATGTAATATTCATTTCTGCTTTCCGATCCTTTACTCACTGTTCAGATCATTTCCCCAATCTGCACAGATTCTTCAATTATGTGATTAAAGATTTTCGTTACTGATCAACCAAACTCGCAAACGCAATTCCAGTACGTTTGCTTTATCAAAAACGGCAATTAATTGCCTTCGTAAATGTAATTTATAGTTCCGTTAAACTATTCATCTATGCCTTCTGTCCGGCGTCATCCTTGACTTCTGCCGTCTGTTCAACAGCCACCGTTTTCGCGTCCTTATTATCTCTCAGCTTCTTCCCAAGCATCACCGCGCATACGATAATCGCCATGAATATCAAGCAAAGCAATAAATATGACAAAAAAGTATTAATAAAAGCAACCATAACTCTTCCTCCATTTAAAGATTTATGCAAATAAACTTTATGAAAACTCTATTATTATACCAGGCAGGCCGCAGAAGATTCCATTCACTTCCGGACATTAAGAAGCGTTTAGCACGGAGGCGAGATCCATCCCGAATTTCTTAGGCGCGAAGGCTCTTCCTGAGCGTCTTAGAAATTCGTGGATTAGCTCGCCGGAGTGCTGCTTCGTCCGGAAGGGAATGCGAATCTTTGAGAGGTCTGCCGTCCGTATCGCTACAAACATAAACCCTCGTCTTCCAACAAGCTCTCTTCATCGCCGTCAGCAGCCTCCGTCGCTAACTTATCACACCTCTCATTCTCCGGATGCCCCTGATGACCGCGCACCCATCGAAAGCTCGCCTTATGGCCCTCCATCGCCCGAAGCAGCCGCTGCCAGAGATCGATATTCAGCACCGGTTTCTTCTGCGAATTCTTCCAGCCCGAGCGCTTCCACGAATCGATCCAATGCTCGTTGAAGGCATTTGTCACATACTTCGAATCCGAAACCACCTCTACCTCACAGGGCTTCGTCAGCGCCTCAAAGCCTACGATCACCGCCATCAGCTCCATCCGGTTATTCGTTGTCCGTTTGTACCCCTTCGAATACTCCCGCTCGTGCAGCGTCCCCTTTGTATCCACATACTGCAAGATCGCCCCATACCCTCCGGGACCGTTGGGATTCCCTCTGGCTGCCCCGTCCGTAAACAGCGTCACCTTCATAAGACCATACCTGCTTTATGCCGAAAGTCTCCTGATGATCTCATTCGCTTTTTCGTAAATCTCCTCCGGATCCTCTCCGATAAAGAACTCCCCGTTCTCATAGAGGATCTTCCCGTGTACCATGGTAAGAGCCACATTCTGCTTCGATCCGCTGTATACAATATTCTTCGCGATATTGTTGAGCGGCTGCATATTCGGCTGGTGCAGATCGATCATGATCAGATCCGCTTCCTTTCCCTTTTCCAGCACATCCGCGTCGTCAAGTCCCATCGCTTTTGCGCCGTTTACTGTCGCCATCTTTAAGACCTCAAGACCGTCTACCGCCGAAGCATTCTTTGTTTCCAGCTTCGCAAGCCCCGTTACAAGGAACATTTCCCGAAACATATCGAGGCAGTTATTCGAACTGGGCCCGTCCGTACCGATCGCTATCGGAACTCCCGCGTCTAAAAACCTCTGGATCGGAGCAATGCCGCTTGCCAACTTCGTATTCGAGCCGGGATTTGACACAACGATAAGCCCTCTCTTTTTAAAGATCTCGATATCGTTATCCGTCATATGGACGCAGTGATAACCGCCGCCGCCATACTCAAACATCCCCAGGGAATCCATCAGCTCTGTCGGGGTCTTTCCATATCGTTCCAGACATCCGTCGACCTCCGCGCGGGTTTCGGAATTATGGGCCCACATCGGCTGCTTATATTTATGCGCCAGCTCCGCAATCTTTTTTAACAGCTCCAGATCACAGGTATACTCCGCATGGAAGCCGATCTTAAAATAAGATAACGGGCTCTTTCCATTGATCTCAAGATACCTCTTTTCCATTTCCTCAACAGAAGGTCCGAATTTATTGATCCCGCTGACCTGGACAAATTTCATCCCGGTATCAATCGCGCATTTCGCGATATCATAGGGTGCCAGATACATATCGAAAACCGCCGTCACACCGCTCTGAAGATACTCCAAAACCGCTAACTTCGATAGTTCATAGCAGTCCTCGCCACTCATCTTCGCCTCCAAAGGAAAGATCTTCGTCTCTAACCACTCCTGTAACGGCAGATCATCGGCATAGGAGCGCATAGCCGTCATCCCGGAATGAGTATGCGCATTCTTGAACCCCGGCATGATCACATTCCCCCGGCAGTCGATCTCCCGGTCAAAGGTTTCCGTTATCGTTTCCGGCTTGGTTCCAACATAAGAGAGCTTTTCGTCCGCTGTCCAGACCTCGCCCTCATAGATCTCCTCCCCGTCCTTCATCGTAAGGATCCTGGCGTTATAAAATCTGATCTTCATTCTCTCCTCCTTATGAAAACGTAATGCAATACATTATCGGAACTTCAACATAGACTCGAAAACCAGTTCCGAAGCAGTCGGAACATAGCTTGCCCGTTATCTTATGGCACCTTGAACGACAGGTGCTCATAAGAAATATTATGTAAACCTCACAAATTCTCGTTCGTAAACGCCTCCGGCAAGAGCGCCTTCAACGAATAAACCTTATAGTCCGAGCGCGTTTTAGCAACAAGAATAAAGAAATCCTCCCCGCAAAACTCCGCCATCACCTGTCGGCAGATCCCGCAGGGATAAGCATAATCCGAGGGCTCCTCCCCCTCCGGTCCGCCGACGACAGCGATACCCAAAAACTCCCGGTAGCCTTCGCTTACTGCCTTAAAAAACGCCGTCCTCTCCGCGCAGTTTGTCGCGCCATAGGAAGCATTCTCTATATTACAGCCCAAAAATACCGGCTTTCCGGCTAGTACTCTGGCTAGACTCCCTTCGTCCTTTTCCGGAAGCGGCTTTGCTAAGAGCGCCGCGCCGACCAGAAAGTGAGAATAGGGCGTATATGCCTTTTCTCTCGCAGCAAAGGCCAGATCGATCAGCTCCCCCGCCGTAACGGTATCGCCATTCTCAGATATTCGAATATCCTCATTTATCTTATCAGCAAAATCCATCCTCAGCCTCAGTTTTCTTTTAATTCCAGATACGTCACCGTCGTATTCACAAGCGACAGATCGAACGTATTCCCAAAATCCGTCCCGGCATACGGGGTCAGCTTCCCGTCTACTAACTGCGTATAGATCGCGTTGTACTCCCCATCCGAAAAATTCCGGAATCTTGACGTATCCATCGGAAGTCCGACTCCGTCATTGCTCGCGTTCATCAGCAGAGCGTCTCCGAACATATATTTATCATCGTAAAAACAGGAAAGCCCGAGATATGCCGCGTTCTTAAGTTCCTTTAAGGCCGAGGTGATGACCGTATCCGAATCCCCGCTCTGATCCACATCCACGCCGATCACAGAGCCCCCGTTTTCCTCGGCGGCCCGCATCACCGACCTTCCCATGGCTCCGGCGCATGCAAAGATGACCTGTGTTCCCTCCTGGTACCAGGAGCCCGCAAGGTCTTTCATAGCCTCGCTCTCCTCAAAGGTCCTTCCGTAGCAGTACTTGACATTGATCATGGTCCCCAGCTCGATCGCCGCGTAATCCGCCCCCTGAACAAAGCCATAGCCGTATCGGATCACCGGCTCCTGGGTATCGCCGCCCAAAAAGCCGAGACTGGTATAGCCGTCCCGCACAGCGGCATAGCCCGCCAAAAACCCCGCCTCTTCATCCGAGAACGTGATCGCCATGGTGTTATCCTCGATAGTTGTATGGGAATAATCCGCGTTATGGGGCTCCGCGTCGATCAGGATAAAACCGACCTTCGGGTATTTATACTGCGCCTCATAGACCACATCTCCAAAGATCTCGCCGCAGCAGACAATCACCTTCGCGCCGCCACTCACAGCCTTTTTGATTGTCTTTAAATATTCCTTTTCCTCGGTACTCTTCGGCTGATAGTAATCGAAGGTCCTGCCGTTTTCCATCGCATATTCCGCAATCCCGGAAAAGCAGCTCTCATTAAAGGAGCCGTCCATCACGGTCCCGATATCTGTCACCATCGCGATCTCGGTTTTGTCCCCGCACCCCGACAACAGAAAGCACAAAACAGCAAGCGTCGCTATAATAATAGTAGTTTTTTGCTTCATAGAATAACCGTAGTCCGTATTCCGTATTCCATAGTCCGTAGACAAACCTATTCGATCCCCATTTTTACGATCACAAGATCCAACAGCTTTTTAAACAGCGGCGCGCAGGCAGCGGCAGCCGCCTGGACCTCCTCGTGGGTCAGCGGCGTCGGCGAAATCCCGGCCGCCATATTGCAGACACAGGAGATCGCGCAGATCTTCATCCCCATGTGGTTGCCGGCAATCGCCTCAACGACGGTACTCATACCCACCGCGTCTACCCCGAGCTTCTTTAACATCTGAATCTCCGCAGGGCTCTCAAAGGAAGGCCCGGTCAGCTGCGCGTATACACCCTCCTTCAGATCAATGTCGAGATCCTTTGCCGCGTCTTTTATGATCTGCTGCAGGTTCTTGTCATAGACACTGCTCATATCCGGGAATCTGGTCCCCAGCTCTTCGATGTTCGGTCCGATGAGCGGATTCGGCGCAAACAGAGAAATATGATCCGTAAGCATCATCAGATCCCCGGCCCAGAAATCCTCGTTGATCCCGCCGGATGCGTTTGTCAGGAACAGATATTCCGCGCCCATCATACGCATCAGTCTCGTCGGAAGAACAACATCCGTGATCGGATAACCCTCATAATAATGCACACGTCCCTGCATACACACCACCGGAACATCCACAACATACCCGAACACAAACTGGCCCTTATGCCCCGGAACCGTCGAGATCGGAAAGCCGTTGATCTCCTGGTAGGGGATCCTCCCCACGACCCGCATGGAGGTATCGGCAAAATCCCCGAGCCCGGAGCCCAGCACCAGCGCCACCTTCGGCTTTAACGGGATCCGTTCCTTAATACTCTCATAACAATTCTTCAGCTTCTCATATACTCCATTTTGCATTCTGACATCCTCCCATCTATTTCGTCTGCATCAGATACTTCATTCCATCCTTTAAGCCGTCCACCGTCAGCCGGTTCATCTGAAATATCCCCTTGACCGCCGTTTCCGCCTCCCGCCAGGGCGCGTTCCCCGGCGCCATCTTCGGATTCAGCCACACGATCCGCTTAAAGTGCCGTTTCATAAGCAGCAGCCAGTCATAGCCCGAAAGTCCCCCGTTTGGTCCTCTGTAATTCCCGGTCGTCGAATACAGCTCCTCCGGAGCCATCGCGGCATCCCCGACGATGATCACCTTATAGTTGCTGTCCAGATTCTTAAACAGCCACTCGGTCTCGATCCAGTCGCCGTTCTCGCACTCCGGCGTGTTGTAGAGCCTTGCGTAGATACAATTATGAAAATAATAGGTTTTGACATCCTTAAAATGATTGGATTTGTTCACAGACTGGAACAGCTCGTTGAGCAGCTCGCTGTAGGGGATCATGGTCCCGCCGGAATCCATCAGTAAAAGTAACTTTACCGTATTCTTCCTCGGCCGCTCCATAACGATTTGAAGATAACCCCCGTTATTGCAGGTCTTATCCACCGTTCCGTCGATATCCAGCTCGGTTTTCGGAACATCCAGCCTCGTAGAATACTGCCGCAATTTTTTTAAGGCAACCATAAACTGCCTGTTATCTAACACCCGGTCGTTTCGAAAATCCCGAAACTTCCGTTCCCCGATTACCTGAAACGCCGACTGATAGCCCGTAGCTCCCCCGATCCGCACGCCGCCCATATGCCCGCCGAGATTCCCGAAAGAAGAATTCCCCATGGTCCCGATCCACTGGTTGCCGCCGTTATGCTCGCTCTCCTGCTCCTGCTGGCGCTTGCGGAACTGCTTTAAAACCTCTTCGTTGTCGATGGGATTCGCCTCCCCGTCGATCAGATTCTTTTGCAGCTCCATTTCCTTCGTCACTTCAAGGAAATCCGATTTATCTAACCACTTCTTCATCTGCTCCGAAACGTCGTCGATATCCGCGTGGATCCCCTTGAAATACTCATCAAACAGCAGATCGTACTTATCGAATTCGTTTTCGCTCTTTAACAGGATCATGCGCGAAATATAGTAAAACTCCGTGATACTTGAGCTACAGAGCCCCCGGTCCAGAGCGTCGATCAGAGAAAGCCACTCCGAAAGCGATATATCCATTCCGTGATTTTTCAAAAAATAGAAATAGTCCGTAAACATCTATACGCGATGCCTCACCGCCTCCAAATCCTCATCCTTCTTGATGATCGTTCCGACAAAGGGCAGCTCCTTTTCGATCTTTTCCGCGGGGATCCCTCCGAGCTTAAGCGCCCGGATCCAGTCCACAAGCTCCGAGGTCGACGGCTTTTTCTTGATCTCCCTGAGTTCTCTGATCTCATAGAAAGCATTTAGAGCGTTCTCCAACAGATTTTCCTCAACGCTCTCAAAATGCGTTTTAACGATCTCCGTCATCAGCTCCTTATCCGGAAACGCGATATAATGGAAGATACATCTCCGAAGAAACGCGTCCGGCAGCTCTTTTTCCGCGTTACTCGTTATAATGACGATCGGTCTGTGCTTTGCGCGGATCGTCTCCTTCGTCTCGTGGATATAAAACTCCATCTGATCCAGCTCCCATAAAAGGTCGTTGGGAAATTCCAGATCCGCCTTGTCGATCTCATCAATCAGAAGGACCACCTGCTCCTCGGAGGAAAAGGCCTCTCCCAGCTTTCCCAGCTTGATATAACGGGCGATATCATCGACTCCCTCTTCCCCGAACTGACCGTCATAGAGACGCTGGATCGTATCGTACATATAGAGGCCATCCTGGGCCTTTGTCGTCGATTTGATATTCCAGACGATCAGCTTCTTCCCCAGAGAATCCGAGATCGCCTGAGCAAGCATAGTCTTTCCGGTCCCCGGCTCTCCCTTGATCAGAAGCGGCTTTTGTAAAGCGATGGCGACATTGACCGCGCTCATTAACTCCTCGGAAGCCACATAGGTATTCGTACTCGTAAATCCGTCCGAGCCGTGCGCTTTTCCCTGTAACGCCTCCGCGCTCAGCGTATTTGCATTCTCCATCTATTCCTCCTCCCAGGCAAGCTCCGCCTTTCTGCCGCGGGTCATCAGATCCTTGACCGCCTCCGAAGCCGGCTTATCAAAAAATAGCACCTGATTGACCTGTTCGATGATCGGAAGGCTCACGTCATATTTTTCACCGAGAGCTTTGGCCGCCTTCGCCGAATATACTCCTTCAACGACCATTTTGACCTCATCCATGGCTTCCTGCATGGTCTTGCCTTCTCCGATCAGAATCCCCGCCCTGCGGTTTCTGGAATGCATACTCGCGCAGGTAACGATCAGATCCCCGATCCCGGTCAGCCCGGCAAAGGTTTCCAGTCTGCCGCCCATTTTCATTCCCAGTCTGGATATCTCGGAAATTCCTCTTGTGATCAGGGCTGCCTTGGTATTATCGCCGTAACCAAGTCCGTCAGCCATCCCAGCCGCAAGAGCCACCACGTTTTTTAGGGATCCTCCCAGCTCGATCCCGAGAACGTCCGGACTCGTATAGACCCGGAAATAATCGTTCATAAAGATATCCTGGATATACTCCGCGGTCTTTTTCTCCTTTGCTCCTACAACGCAGGTCGTAGGGATCCTTCGTCCGACCTCCTCCGCGTGCGACGGACCCGACAGCACGGAAACGGTTGCGAAGGGTATCTCCTCCTTGATGATCTCACTCAGCGTCGCCAAGGTCTTCTCCTCGATCCCCTTCGCTACGCTTACGATGTTCTGTTCCTTCTTTACGTAATCCGCCATCAGATGCGCGGTGCTTCTCGTATAGGGCGACGGAACAGCTAACACGATCAGCTCCTTGTCCCTGCAGGCAAGACCGATATCCGTCGTAAACAGTATATCCTCCGGCAGCTTTACCCCCGGGAGCTTCTCCTTATGTTCCCTCTCGGTCCGCAACATTTCGACCTCATCCGCCAGTACGGACCAGACCGTGACCTTATGCCCGTTCTCGTGAAGCGTTAACGCCAGAGCGATGCCCCAGCTTCCGGCTCCGATGATCCCTATATCAGCCATGCTTTCCCTGCTCCTTTCCATCCACGTCGATCTCCGGCTTCCCTCGAAGATAGGTCTTTCGTTCCGTGCCGCGCAGCAGATTTTTGATATTCTCCTTGTGCTTCCACCAGGCCATTAACGCGAGAAAGACAATAACCAGATTATATTCCGCAAAATACGTCGTAGCGATCGCCTCTCCCCAGTAGCCGTTTTTACTGAGGATCAGTGACTCTATAATGATTCCGGCATAGACAAGGATCGAGCCCAGTGAAACATAATGGGTCAGGAAAAAGATCCCGAAAAAGGTTGCCAGCCCCAAAAAGCTCATAATCGGTCCGAGCGCGAAAAAGCAGAGACCCGCGGTAGCGGCAATGCCTTTTCCGCCTTTAAAATTCAGATAGAACGGATAGTTATGTCCAAGGATCGTCCCCGCCGCCGCGTAGAGCTTTAACAGGGGAAGCATCTCCGGATAGCTGTTATGGAACAGAAGATGTGTGATCAGAATAGCAAGTCCGCATTTCAGAACGTCGCCCACAAAAACGATCAGACCGTATTTTAACCCCATGGTCCGAAGAACGTTCGTCGTTCCGGCGTTTTTACTCCCGTGCTGTTTGATGTCGATCCCCTTCAGGCGGGCAACGATATACCCCGTCTGGATCAGGCCGCAGGCGTATCCGATCAGGATACATATGATCCGCTGCATTTGCCCTGTTCTCCCTCTAATTTATACTGGTTAACGTTTTTCATTGCCGATCAATCGGACTCGCAAACGCAATTCCAGTACATTCGCTTTATCATAAGCGGCAACTAATTGCGTTCGCGAGTATATTTTATGTAAACCTATATTTCAGACCCCAATCGTCTCCGCCCGGGCAAAACCTATCTGTTGTCCTGCTTCTCCCGGATAATAAAGCGCAGGGGCGTCCCCTGAAATCCAAAGGCCTCCCTGATCTTATTCTCGATATATCTGGTATAGGAAAAGTGCATCAGCTCTTTACTGTTCACAAAAATCACAAAGGTCGGAGGACGTACCGAGACCTCCGTCATATAAAACAGCTTTAACCGCTTTCCCTTATCCGACGGCGGCTCATTTAACGCAACGGCCTCGGCTAAAATCTCATTCAGAACTCCGGTCTGGATCCGGAGAGAATGATTCGCGCAGACCTTGTCGATCCGCTCAAACAGCTTCCCAAGTCTCTGACCGGTTTGAGCTGAGATAAAGATCATCTCCGCGTAGGGCATAAAGGACAGAACGGTTTTGATCTTCTTTTCAAACTCATAGATCGTCTTGTCGTTCTTCTTGATCAGGTCCCACTTATTGACCGCGATGATCATACCCTTTCCGGCTTCGTGGGCGATTCCAGCGATCTTTGCGTCCTGCTCGGTAACTCCCTCCACGGCGTCGATCACCAAAACCGCTACATCCGCCCGCTCCACCGCGGCGACCGTTCGAAGCACCATATAGCGCTCCAGTTCTTCCTTGACCTTGCTTTTCCTCCGAAGCCCCGCCGTATCAATAAAGACGTACTCCCGCCCGTCATGCGTGATCTGCGTATCCACCGCGTCCCTCGTCGTTCCCGGAATATCCGAAACGATCACACGGTTTTCCCCAAGGAGCTTATTGATGATCGAGCTCTTTCCGACATTCGGCTTACCGATAATACAGACCTTCGGGCGCTCGTCCTCTTCCTCTTCCCGGTCAGGCTCCTTAAAATACGAAATAACCTCGTCCAGCAGCTCCCCCAGGCCCATCCGGTTTGCGGCGGAAATGGCAAAGGGCTCTCCTATTCCGAGATTATAGAATTCATAGACATCGTTACCGTATTTTTTCAGGTCATCAACCTTATTGACCGTAAGCACCACAGGCTTTTTCGAACGCCTGAGCATATCCGCCACCTTCGCGTCCGAATCCGTAAGCCCCTGTTTGACATCTACCATAAACAGGATCACATCCGCGGTATCGATGGCGGTCTGGGCCTGCTCCCTCATCTGGGAAAGGATGATATCCCTGCTCTCCGGCTCGATCCCTCCGGTATCGATCAGGGTAAAATCCCGGTCAAGCCAGGAAACCTCCGCATAGATCCGGTCTCTCGTAATCCCCGGCGTATCCTTGACGATACTGATCCGGGCACCGGCCAGAGCATTAAATAGGGTAGATTTTCCAACGTTCGGTCGACCGACCACAGCAACAATCGGCTTACTCACAGAACTTCTCTCCTGTCAGCTTTTCAATAAAGTCCATACCGTTAGATTTTACAATATCCACAGGTACTTGTAAAGCAGTTTCAATGTCTGTAAGCGTCACGTCGTCGAGGAGCTTTCCGTCTTCCCTGGCCAGAGTTTCCGATAAAAAGAGCCCTTCTCCCAGCTTCTTCCCCGAAAGCTGCTTCAGGATGTCCTTCCCGGTCAGAAGCCCTGTCACCGTGATTGATTCTCCGAAAAAGTCGTTTCGGATCGGATAGACATAAATAGTAAGCGCCGGATAGAGTTCAGTCAGACGGTCCGCAAGCTCCCGGATCGTCGGGTACGCAAGGAGTCCTGTCGCGATCGATACCTCGCGCGACGTTGACGCGTCGTTCGTGATATGCTTCCTTTGTACTGCAGGCTCTGTACCGCCGCCAGAAATGTTTGGCAAGTTTACATAACTTTCCATCCCTGCCATGCCTCTGATTTTTTCATATGCCTCCTCAAAATCATCAAGGAGCGA
>JAFSXN010000059.1 GCA_017444015.1 Lachnospiraceae bacterium
CCAGCGCGCCGATTTCGGAGCGCTGAAAGTGCCTTCCTTACCGCAATCGCGCGTATCTATAATTATCGTCAACAAATTTATCTGATTTGTTTTATTTATACTGATTAACGATTTTCGTTGCCGATCAACCGGACTCGCAAACGCAATTCCAGTACGTTTGCTTTATCAAAAACGGCAATTAATTGCGTTCGCGAGTATAATTCGTTTTATTTGATTCGTTTACGATAAAATGTTGACGGGGCGGGTTTTTGAGCGTATCATTAACAAGTAAAAAGATGTAAAACGAAAGGATGTGATCCGAATGAAGCTGGAAAAGGTAAATGACCGTCAGATCCGCTGTACCCTGACAAAAGCGGACCTTGCAGACAGGGAGCTGAAGCTTTCTGAGCTGGCCTACGGCACGGAAAAAGCAAAGAATCTTTTCCGGGATATGATGCAGCAGGCTGCGTATGAATTCGGCTTCGACGCGGAAGACATTCCTTTGATGATAGAAGCGATCCCTCTTTCTTCGGAAAGTATCGTGCTGATCATAACAAAGGTCGAGGATCCGGAAGAGCTGGATACCAGGTTCTCTAACTTCGCTCCCTCCGTCCGTAATAACAATATCAACGATCAGCTTGACAATATCATCCACTCGATCACGGAGGATCCCGAAAGCGTTCTGGACCTGTTCAAGAAGCTGAAACAGACGACTAACGAGCTGAAGAAAAGTTTGAACGCCAGCGTTTCCGAGCTGAAGAAAACCCAGGCCGAAATCGCGGCGAATGAAGAGCAGAACGAGGAAGTCAATCTCTCCAAGGCCTTTTCCTTTGAGAGCCTCGATGAGATCAGCCGACTTTCGAGGATCATTACCCCTGTGTATTCCGGGAGGAATTCTCTGTATAAGGACAAGAAGCTCAACCGCTATATTCTGATCGTGAATAAATCCGGTCATTCCGAGGCCGATTTTAATAAGATCTGCAATATGATCTCGGAATACGGACGTTTTGAGCGGATGACTCCTGCCACGGAGGCCTTTCTGGAGGAGGACGGCAGCCTGATCATCCGGGATAACGCTTTGCATAAGCTGTTAATTGATTGAATCGAGTAGGAGGAAGTTTTTCCCTCCTACTCGCCCGCGCCGCCCGATGATTGCTACGCAATCATGGGTTGCGCACCCGCGTCCGGCTTCAGCCGGAAAATTACCATACGCGGGCGTGCGCATAAAAAGAAACGAGCAGGAGGAAGTTCCGTCTCCTGCTCGTTTCTTTTTACGTCTTAGTTCAATCCGTTGATGGCCTCCATCAGATCGTCTACGTCGATCCCGTGGACCATCGCCGCTTCCTCAAGGCTTTCGCCCAAAGATGCCGGGCAGCCGAAGCAGTGCATTCCCGCCTCCATCAAAAGCGGCGCAACATCCGGTGTCGTACGGAGGATCTCTCCGATCGTGGTTTCTTTTGTGATATCTGCCATGGTTTATCCTTTCTTTCGTTCTAAAAATTTACATATATATCAATTATAGGAAACGAATTTATTCGTTTCCTTTTGCGCCGATTGCGGAGCGCTGAAAGCGCCTTCATTACCGCAATCGTGCGCATCAATTATTATCGTAAACGAATTTATTAAATTCGTTTACGATAAAGTGCCATATAACTTGACACCCGAATCATATTGTAACAAAAACAAAAAATATTGCAATAGGCCACAAAGCCTGGCTTGTTAGTTACCATTCACGAATCACCCCACAATCCGTGAATGGTAATACTTGTTTCTCAAAAAGAACAGCCCTTTTCCTTGACGTGTATACATTCCTTATTTATAATACTGTATACAAAGCAACATCTCAGTTTTTCTTTTAAACACGGGTCTTTGCGGCTCCTTTCCCGGGGGCTCAGGGACTTTAAAAAACGTCCGGACTTCCCTTCGGGCGTTATGATAAACGCAGAGATAACGTGCGTTTACCGATCTATAACCAATCAATCATATTATATTACAGGAGGCTATTTTATTATGAGATCAGAATGGGAAGGTTTCGTAACAGGAAAATGGGACAGAGAAATCAATGTCCGTGATTTCATCCAGAGAAATTACACTCCGTACGACGGAGATGATTCTTTCCTTGCGGGACCTACGCAGAACACGAAGGATTTATGGAATCAGGTACTTGACCTTCAGAAGCAGGAAAGAGCTGCGGGCGGAGTTCTTGACATGGATACGAAGGTCGTTTCGACGATTACCTCTCACGGCCCCGGATACCTTGACAAGAGCAAGGAGACCATCGTTGGCTTCCAGACCGATAAGCCCTTCAAGCGTTCTCTTCAGCCCTACGGCGGAATCAGAATGGCAGAAAAGGCTTGCTCCGATAACGGCTACGAGGTAGACCCTGAGATCAGCGAGTTCTTCTCAACTCACAGAAAGACTCACAACGCGGGATGTTTTGACGCTTACAATCAGGAAATGAGAGCCTGCCGTTCCTCCCATATCATCACGGGTCTTCCGGATGCTTACGGACGCGGACGTATCATCGGCGACTACAGAAGAGTTGCTCTTTACGGTATTGACAGACTGATCGAAGACAAGCAGGCCCAGAAGGATTCCACGGGCCGTGTTATGACCGACGACGTGATCCGTCTTCGTGAAGAGCTCTCCGAGCAGATGATCGCTTTAAAGATGATGAAGGAAATGGCTGCTTCTTACGGCTGCGATATCAGCAAGCCCGCAAAGAACGTTCAGGAAGCGATCCAGTGGACCTATTTCGGATATCTCTGCGCAGTTAAGGAGCAGAACGGCGCCGCCATGTCCTTAGGACGTACCTCCACCTTCATCGACTGCTACGCTGAGAGAGATTTAAAGAACGGCACCTTCACAGAGGAGCAGATCCAGGAATTCGTTGACCACTTCATTATGAAGCTGCGCTGCATCAAGTTCGCACGTACACCGGAATACAACCAGATCTTCGCAGGTGATCCCGTATGGGTAACCGAGTCCATCGGCGGTATCGGCGTTGACGGACGTCCCCTCGTTTCGAAGATGAGCTTCCGTTATCTGAATGCCCTGATCAACCTCGGACCTGCTCCCGAGCCGAATCTTACGGTTCTCTGGTCTACCAGACTTCCCCAGAACTTCAAGAAGTTCTGCGCGAAGATCTCCATCACGACCTCTTCGATCCAGTATGAGAACGATGATCTGATGAGAGTAACCCACGGCGATGATTACGGTATCGCCTGCTGCGTATCCTCTATGGTTATCGGTAAGGAAATGCAGTTCTTCGGCGCTCGCGCAAACCTTGCGAAGTGTTTACTGTACGCGTTAAACGGCGGTATCGACGAAGTTACGAAGAAGCAGGTTGGTCCGAAGTATCGTCCGGTAGAAGGCGACGTTCTGGATTACGACGACGTAGTAGCGAAGTTTATGGATATGATGGAGTGGCAGGCAGACGTATATGTAAATACGCTGAACATCATCCACTATATGCATGACAAGTACTGCTATGAGAGAGCTGAGATGGCTCTTCATGACAGAGATGTCAAGAGATATTTCGCAACCGGTATCGCGGGACTGTCGATCGTTGCAGATTCGCTTTCCGCTATCAAGTATGCGAAGGTTGAGGTTATCCGTGACGAGGACGGCGTGATCACCGACTTCAAGACCACCGGCGATTTCCCGAAGTACGGAAACGACGACGATCGTGTAGACGATATCGCTCAGGAAGTTGTACATCGCTTCATGACTGCTGTAAGAAGACATCATACTTACAGAAACGGTGTTCCTACAACCTCGATCCTTACGATCACCTCCAACGTAACCTATGGTAAGGCAACCGGTAATACTCCGGACGGACGTAGAAAAGGACAGCCTTTCGCACCCGGTGCCAACCCGATGCACGGACGTGATACCCACGGCGCGGTTGCTTCCCTTTCTTCTGTAAGTAAGCTTCCGTTCAAGGATGCTCAGGACGGTATCTCCAATACCTTCACGATCATCCCCGGCGCTCTCGGAAAGGAAGATAAGATATTCTCCGGAGACCTTGAGATCGATCTGAACAAATAACAGACCCGGATGTTTTGCGGCAGCAGAACCCCGGCAGGCAGAAACATCTGAGCGCCGAAGGAGCCTGTACGAAAGGAAGCTCAGACGCGCGAAGATGTTTTGTCGATAATGATTTTGCGACAGCAAAATCTATCCTCATATCTTACAGGAGGAAAATATGAACGAAAATAGCAGAACAAGTGCAGCTGACGATTTAGTAGCTTTATTAGACAGTTCGGTAGCAAACGGCGTAGGCCATCTCAATGTGGATACGGACGAAAACCTCGAAGGAAACCGTTCCGTAGATACCATGGGCTGTACCGACTGCTCGAGAACTCCCCTGGCCTGCAGCGTTCCGACGCTCGAGCAGGGATTGGATGACTATCGTTAGGGTTTGCAAAGCGTTTATACGACAGCAGACCCGCATAAAAAAAGAACCGAAAGGAGATTTGTGTTATGGCAGCAGCAAACAGCGCACAGGTTGATAACCTTGTGTCATTATTAGACGGATATGCAACAAAGGGTGGACATCATCTGAATGTTAACGTTTTAAACAGAGATACTCTGATCGATGCTCAGAAGCATCCCGAGAAGTATCCTCAGCTTACGATCCGTGTTTCCGGTTATGCGGTTAACTTCATTAAGCTTACCCCGGAACAGCAGGCTGACGTTATTTCCAGAACCTTCCATGAGTCAATGTAAATGGCTTGTTTCTATCTGACGTCATTCTTTTGAGCATTTAATTCCGCTGACGTATTTCAGATGCCGGTAAGACAAGCACGCAACCGTGAATCCAAGCATTCCGGCAGTCGATTTCGTTCGCGGGGATAACTCATAAGGTCAGAGAATACCGGAGCGGTTAGCGCTCCGGTATTTTATTGCTTCTGTTCATTTGACATGATATTATAAGGACAGTAATAATATCCTTCAAAACCGACAGGAAAGGAGTTCTTTATGACCCAAGGCAGAATTCATTCCCTTGAAAGCTTCGGTACCGTAGACGGGCCCGGAACCAGATACGTCGTCTTTGTGCAGGGCTGTCCAATGCGCTGTATGTACTGTCATAACCCCGACACCTGGGCCATGACCGGCGGAACGATGATGGATCCGGAGTACATCTTTGAACAATACAAGCATAACGAGCCCTTTTATAAAAACGGAGGCTTGACCGTGACCGGCGGCGAGCCCCTGATGCAGGTAGACTTTCTGATCGATCTCTTTACTGTCTTCAAAAAGGACAACGTCCATACCTGTATCGACTCCTCCGGTATCGCTTTCGATCCCGATAACGTAGCGTGGATGGAGAAGCTCGACCGGCTGCTTGAGCTGACCGACCTCGTAATGCTTGACATCAAGCATATCGATCCCGAAAAGCATTTAAAGCTCACCGGCCAGCCCAACGATAAGATCCTGCAGTTCGCCGAATACCTTGATAAAAAGAAAATCGACGTCTGGATCCGGCACGTTGTCGTCCCCGGGCTTACGGATGACGATACCTATCTATATAAGCTGGGGTACTTTATCGGCGGTCTGTCCAATGTGAAAGCACTCGATGTCCTGCCCTACCATACCATGGGAAAGGTCAAGTATGAGAAGCTAGGCTATAAATACCGGCTGGAGGGAACCCCCGCTATGACGCAGGACGAAGCGATAGCTAAGAAAAAGGTTATCCTCGACGGGATCAAGGCAAGACGGGCGGAGACGAAGGTATAGCCCGTTTCATGTTGCCATTCACGGGTCACCCCATTCGCAAAACCCGCGCTTACGCACTCCACCGTCTGCTTACGCAGACATGTTTTGCTCATGTGGGTGGGATGACCGCTTCCCGGTTTCATGGTTAAGCTGACAGATGACTCTTGTGAGCAAGCTCCCATCGGCATCTGTCAGCTTAACCATGACCCGTGAATGGCAAATTGTTTTCATAAAATTTTTAGAGTTAGCAAAAGCTAACAATATTGCGGTTTTCCGGGCTTTTTATTATAATAGTTTCTGGAGAAAAGCTCTCCGAAAAGATATAATAAAAGTTCAAAGGAGAATTTATAATGGCATACAAAATTACCGATTCCTGTATCTGCTGTGGAACCTGCGAGAGTCAGTGTCCGGTCGGCGCGATTTCCATGGGCGACGGAAAGTATGAGATCGACGAGAGCAAATGTGTCAGCTGCGGCTCCTGCGCGGGTGCCTGCCCGGTCGGCGCGATCGAGTCTGACTGAGAACCTGAAAGAACAATTCGGACCCGGCAGAGCTGAATAGGCTCTGCTCATAAAAAATCTCCGGAACCTGCAAAGAGGCTCCGGAGATTTTTTAATACTTCGATCCGGAATCCAGATTCGCGAACGTCGTCCACTTCGGGATCCACGCCAGCTCTACCGACCCGATGGGGCCGTTTCTCTGCTTCGCTACAATGATCTCCGTAATATTCTTCTTTTTATTATCCTGATCCTTATTATAATAATCGTCCCGGTACAGGAACATTACAACATCCGCATCCTGCTCGATCGCTCCTGATTCTCTGAGGTCGGAAAGCATGGGTCTGTGATCCTCTCTCTTCTCCACAGCTCTGGAAAGCTGGGACAGGGCAACCACCGGCACACCGATCTCTCTTGCTACAGCCTTTAAAGACCTTGAAATCTCAGAAATCTCCTGCTGCTTCGACTCACTCCGCCCGGACCCCGTCATCATCTGAAGATAGTCGATCACGATCAGCTTCAGATCATGCTCCAATTTGTATTTCCGGCACTTCGTCCGAAGCTCGCTGACGGAAATCGACGAGGTATCGTCGATGATCAGCTTCGAGCTTCCGATATTGCTGGCGCTCTCTAACAGATTTACGATCTCCGTATCCTCAAAGGATGCGTTTCGGATCTTCTGAGCATCCACCTTGGAATCCATAGAGAGCAGACGGTTTACCAACTGCTCCTTACTCATTTCCAGGCTGAAAATAACAACGGTTTCTTTTTTCCGTACACCGACATGATGGGCGATATTCAGCGCAAAGGCGGTCTTACCCATGGAAGGCCTCGCAGCGATCAGGATCAAATCCGAGGGCTGCAAGCCGGAAAGCATCAGGTCCAGATCCTGAAACCCGGTAGGAATGCCCGTGATTCTGCTGCCGCTTTCCATGACCTTTTCAATACGGACGATGGCGCTTTCGACGATCTTATTGATCGGAGTAAATTCATCCGTATTCTTTTTCTGGACGATCTCAAAAATCCGCTTTTCCGCCCGATCAAAGATATCATTGATCGGATTTTTCGGGTCATAGCATTCGCTGGAGATCTCATCCGACGCTAAGATCAGGCGGCGAAGCAGCGACTTTTCCTTAACGATCTTCGCGTAATCCTTTACATAGACGGAGCTGATGGGAAGATCCATCAGTTCGCGGATGAACTCCATGGATGCCACCTCCTCGGGCACATCCTTTTCCCTAAGATGATTTTGCAGAGTAATGACATCCACCGGCCTGGCAGCGTTGTTCATCTCAACCATCGACTCAAAGATGATCCCGTACTGCTTCTCATAGAAATCACCCTTAACGAGCAGCTCGCCTGCCAGATCGATGGAACGCTTATCCGCCAACATACAGCAGATCACGGACTTTTCCGCGTCGGAATCATGCGGTCTGATCTGCTTTAATACCGTATCCTCCACGAAAACCTCCTAAGCCTCTTCGACCTTTACCGTCAGCTTCGCCGTCACCTTCGGATGCAGCTTTATCGGGACCTCATAGCTTCCGATCGCCTTGATCGGCTCTGCAAGCTGGATCTTCTTCTTATCGATCTCCATCTGAAACTGAGTCATCGCCTCCGCGGAAATCTCCTTGGAGGAAACGGAGCCGAAAGTCTTGCCGTCTTTCCCCGATTTCAATTTAACAACCACCGTTTTCTCCTCAAGCTCCTTTGCAAAGCTCCGGGCCTGCTCATACTGCTCCTTTGCGATCCTCTCATCATTGGCCTTGTGGAGCTTCAGATCGTTCAAATTTTTCGCATTGGCTTCGATTGCCAGCTTTTTGGTAAACAGAAAATTCTTCGCGTATCCGTCGCTGACATCTACAACTTCATCCTTTTTTCCTAAGGTTTTTACATCCTCAAGCAGAATTACCTTCACTACAGCTCACCTTCCTTTTCCATCCTGTCAAGCGTCTCGATCAGCCTTCGTTTTCCCTCCGGGATCGAAACCCCTTCGATCTGCGCGCCGGCTACCGTCATATGGCCGCCGCCGCCTAACTTCTCCATGATCAGCTGAACATTGATCTCATCAAAGGACCTGGCGGAAATATAAACCTTGTTCTGATAATCGGACAGAACAAAAGACGCGCTGATCCCGTTGATATTCAACAGCTCATTCGCCGCCTGGGCCGCGATCACGGTAGGGCTCTCACTCCTTCCGTCAAAATAGGAAATCGCGTATTTCCCCTTATACATTTCAACGTGGCTGACCGCCTCGTTTCTCGCCTTGTAATCCTCCATCGAATCCCGAAACAGCCTCCGGACCCTCGTTACATCCGCTCCGTTTCTTCTTAAGTAAGCCGCGGCTTCAAAGGTCCTGACCCCTGTCCGGTTCATAAAATTATTCGTATCCACCATGATCCCCGCATAGAGGCAGTCGGCCTCAATGGGTTTCAACTTAACCTTTTCATTGATATACTGCAAAATCTCCGCCGCCATTTCCGAGGCGGAGCTTGCATAAGGCTCAATATAGGAAAGCGTCGCGTTCTCGATCTTCTCCTCGCCCTGCCTGTGGTGGTCCAGCACGACGATGGTCTTACAGCGGTTCAAAAGCTCCGGACACTCCGTATAGCTGGGCTTATTGACATCCACGACAACGGCGACCGTATTCTTGTCCGCCCTCTCCAGCGCCTGCATATTATTTAAGAACAGCTCCCTGTCATCCTCCGCCTCTAACAGACTGTCCGTCATAGGACGGATCGAAGCGGAAATATCATTGATCACGATATGCGCGCTTTTATTCAAGGTCTTCGCCGCCGCCATGATCCCTACGGCAGCCCCCAGCGCGTCGATATCCGTGATCTGATGCCCCATGACCAGAAGCTCGTCGGCGCTCTCGATGATCTCCCGAAGCGCATGGGCCTTGACTCTTGCCTTGACCCTCGTATTCTTCTCTGTCATCATACTTTTGCCGCCGAAATAGGTCACCTTATCCGGCGTTTTGACGATCGCCTGATCCCCGCCCCGTCCCAGGGCCAGATCGATGGAATTTCTGGCATATTCATAATTTTCAAGGTAACTCTTCGCCCCGACACCAAAGCCGACGCTCAGGGTCAGAGCCATTTCATTTCCGATATTGACGTTCTTTACATCCTCAAGTATGGAGAACCGGTTTTCCTGCAGCTTGTTAAAGCAGCTTTTCTGCATGATGATCAGGTATTTATCCTTTTCCAGCTTCTTTACAATAGCCTGCAGGGAAGCCAGACTCTTATTAATCTGACGGTCGACAAGCGCCGACAGAAGAGACCTCCTGACCTCCTCCACGGTCTCCATCGCCTCGTCATAATTATCAATATATACAAGCCCGACCGCCGGCTCTCTGTCCTCCAGATCCCTCCGAAGCTGTCTGACCTCGGTCTCGTCAAACAAAAAGCAGGCAATTAAATAACTATCGTCATCTAATTCCTCCACCAGATCGGAATTCCCCATCATCGACTTCTCCGAGACCTTTTTCATCAGGACACGGTAGGTTTTCTCTTCAAAATCAATCTCATAGCTTTTCTCCGATTCCTTTTCCTCAAATCGGGCGCTCGAAAAACCGGCAGCGATGGAATTGATGCTTTTCTGGGAATTCTTTTTGATATGAAAGGTTTCCTCAAAGACCCCGTTGGTCCAGATGATCTTCCCCGTCTCATCCAACAGAGCGTAGGGGATGTCAAGATCCCGAAGCAGCTGCCTCTGGACCTGTCCATATTGGGTCGCAAAACTGATAAAATCATTGAAAACGATCGTCCGGCTCTTAAAATAGAGCGCTAAGGAGATCCCGATGTAGATTACCGCAAATACCGAGGTAACAAGTCCCGCCCGGATATTTACAAAGTACATTATGATATTGAAAACAATGATCAGAATTGAAAATCGAAGCGGCCACTGAACGTACGACCGTATCTGTCCCTTCAGCTTGATCCTGGCCTTACCCATAACCCAACCCTCTCAAATCACAGAAAACACGCTAAAATGTCCTGCCTGTGATCTTCTGATATACCCCCGTAACGAATCCAATGCAAAACTATCGTAAACGAATTAATCCGTTCCCTATAATATAGCATTTTTCATAGTGGCTCTCAACCGCAAGACCTTGTGCCTCACCCTCCCCCCCGACCACTATGGAATGTAGTATGATCGAGCAGGAGGACGTTTTTCCCTCCTGCTCGCCGTGCCGCCCGATGATTGCTACGCAATCATGGGTTGCGCACCCGCGTCCGGCTTCAGCCGGAAAACTACCATACGCGGGCGTGCGCATCAAAAGAAAACCGGCTCCCCGGAAAACCCGAAAAGCCGGTATGGATCATATGATACTCACTCGTAACTAACCAGGGCACCCCGGCAGATACGTCTACTCCTGCGTATAAGGAAGAATCGCTACGTGTCTTGCTCTCTTGATCGAAACGGTAAGTTCTCTCTGATGTCTTGCGCAGTTACCCGTGATCCTTCTCGGAAGGATCTTGCCTCTCTCAGAGATATACTTCCTTAAAAGTGCTACGTCCTTATAATCGATATTCTTTTCCTTACCGCAGAATACGCAGACCTTTTTTCTTCTGCGGATCCCGCCTCTTCTTCTCATCTGAGAATCAGCTCTGTCATTGTCGCCCTGCGGTCTGTTATAAGCCATTGAAAATTCCCTCCTAAGTCTTTAGTTCTCAGGCAAACGGCAATTCCTCATCGATCCCGTCGGGTATATTCATAAAGTCGTCGCTGACATCCTCACCGGACGACGGTGCCGGAGCGGTATAGCTTTCGGAAGAACCTGAGGAAGCATTCTTGCTCTCAGCGAACTCCTGCTCATCTACGATCACTTCCGTTGTATAGACCTTCTGACCTTCTTTATTCGTATAGCTTCCGGTCTGGATCCGTCCCGATACAACGATCTTGATACCCTTTCTGAAATATTTCTCAGCGTGCTCCCCGGCCTTTCCAAACGCGACACACGGAATAAAATCCGCCGTCTGGTCTGAATTATTTCTCTGAAATCTCCGGTCCACCGCGAGCGTATATCTCGCGATCGCCATCTGATTATCGCCGGAGGAATACCTAACCTCGGGATCCCTTGTCAATCTGCCCATTAAAATAACTTTATTCATGTAAAACTCTCTTTCCGATTATGCCTCATTCTGTTTCACAATAAGAAATCTGAGGACGTTTTCCATAATGCGTACTCGATTCTCGATCTCATAAGGCGCAGTCGGCTCAGCGTCGAACTGGATGAAGTAATAAAAGCCTTCCTTCATCTTCTGGATCTCGTAGGCAAGTCTCTTTTTGCCCCACTCATCCACATTCGTAATCTCGCCGCCGAAACGCGTAACAGTCTCCTTTACGCGCTCAAGCAGAGCTGCCCTTTCCTCGTCCTCGATCTTAGCACTAAGAACAACGCATAATTCATATTTGCTCATGCTAGTACCTCCTTTTGGATGAATAGCCCCGGTCTCTCTCCGGAGCAAGGAATTAATGTATCACGGACAACAATCATACCACAGGGAAACCAGATTTTCAAGGATCGAAATTAACTTTTTCCCGAACCTTTTTCCCGAACCTTTTCATCTACGATCAGCCTCGTCTCAAACTCCTCCACAGGCAGCGGCTTGTCAAAATAGTAGCCCTGCGCATAATAACATCCGTATTTTTTTAACAGGATGATCTGATCCACGGTCTCCACGCCCTCGGCAATACATTTGAGTCCCAGCGCCTGGGTCATACCGATGACCGATTTCAGCATGACCTTCCGCTTCTCATCCTCCTGGGAATGATCTCCTAACGGCATAAAGCTCCGGTCGATCTTGATAACATTCCAGGGCAGCTCCCGCAGCAGGTTCATGGAAGAATAGCCTACCCCGAAATCGTCCACGGACGTAAAGATACCCGCGTCCCTAAGGCCCGAAACCAGCTTTTTCAGCTCAATATAATCCACTTCTGTCGTCGTTTCCGTCAGTTCGATCTCGATAAACTGATGCGGGACCTCATACTTATCTATAATAGAAAGAATCCGGTCTAAGAGATTCGGGTCTCCCATGTGGAGCCTCGAAAGATTGACAGAGACCCTGACCGCCTTTTCCCCTTCGTCCATCCACCTTCGCATATCCCTGCAGACGTGCTCTAACATATAGAAATCCAGCTTGACGATATCCCCGTTCTGCTCCAACACCGGAATAAACCGAAACGGCAGTATCATCTCCCCTTCGTGCTTCCAGCGGCAGAGCGCCTCCGCTCCCGTTAAAAGATAGGTCTTCAGCTCGACCTTCGGCTGATAGTAAACCTGAAACTCCTCATCCTCGATCGCCTTGCCGAAGATACTCTCGATATATTTGGCTTCACTGATCTGCTGCCTGAGCTTATCATCATAGATCACGTAGGGCAGCGCGGAATTCTCCCTGGCGTTCTTGATCGCGATCCCGAGGATATCCCGAAGCTCCACCACCGACCTGCTGTTCTCCACGGAAAGAAAATAGCCTGCCCAGGCGCTCATAAACCGGCTGATATCCTCATCCTTCAGATAGATATCCCTTCCGGAAAGATAATCCATGACCTCGTTCGCCTTATCCTTCAGAAAGATCGCTGAAAACGTAATACCGCTGTTTCTGGCAACGATACCGAATTTTCCGATGATCTCCTGGAGCTTTTTGACATAGGTCTTCATCAGAAGATTTCCGCTGTGGGCGTCTAGCTTCCGGTTGATTTCCTCCATGCCCTTGAGCATAAACGAACAGGCCGCGTAGTCCGTGATCTCCCCGCTCTTATACAGCTTTTCGGCGTACTCGTAAAAAAAGTCCGCCGTCGCGACCTCTGTCACCGAATCGACCTTGCGCTGCTCCTGCTCATCCCGTTTGCTCAGATACTTGGCCGCCTGCAGCTCAATGACTTCGATCACGTTATGAATCGCGGCCTCGATCCCGTTCTCTAAGGACTCCTTCTCATCAGTCGTGGTAAAGATGATGCAGTCGACCTCTTTTTTCGCGATGAGCTTCGCTTCCTTGACCATTCTCGCGACACCGGTCACGGCATCGTCCTGCTCCGCCTCATAGATCAGGATATTCTCCGGAATCGAGTACCCAAGCACCATGATCTCCGCCTTAACGATCCCGAGATACCTGCCGACCTGCGCAATCCCGTCGCAAAAGCTCTTGTCTATAAGCTCCTCCGTCTCTCCCGCCGCATGGATCAGCTCCGAGAAAGCCGAAAGGTATTTTGAAACATCAAAGGATGTACTCATGCCTGTTCTCCTCCCTCGACCTCAAGCTGCGGGATCCGGATAATGAATTCGGTTCCGACGCCAAGTCTGCTCTTGATATCAAGCTCTCCGCTCAGCGCGTTGATACAGTAGCCGACCGCCGAGAACCCGATCAGTTCAAATTCCTCGTCCTTGGTATCGGAAAAGCCTCTGCTGGACATATAGTTTTTGATGTATTCGAGCTTCTCCGGCTCGATCCCGACACCGTTGTCCATGACCCGGATGATCAGAATACAGGAATAGGAAAACTCCTCCTTTTCGATCACCAGATGGATCTTCCCGTTTTCCGTAAACCGCACGGAATTTTCAATGAGCTTTCCGATAATCGTTCCAACTCTGCCGGAATCCCCCATCAACAGAAGCGGAACATCCTCGCTGACCCGAAACTCGATCGTATCATTCTTCTCATCCGCCTTTGTCAGATATTCACTGACCTTCAGCTCAGCGATCCTGCGGATATCGTAAACCGATTCATTCAGATCGAATATTCCGTTGATGATATTGACATAATCCACGCTGTCCTCGACGATGGATCCTAATTTCATCGTCCTCGCTAACAGCATATCGACATTTTTCTGGATATGATCCGTCGCCTGCTCATTTCCGGCATCGGAAATATAAAGAAACAGCTCCTTGACGCTCTGCTGCATATCATCCGCGAACTGCGTCAGAAACTCAGACTGCGTTCTCGCGGTATCCTCGATATTCTGATTCTGCTGAAAGACCAGATAGCGCTGATAGGCGATCTTCGAAAGAACTCCCGCCATCTTCGACAAAAACAGAGAGGTTCGTTCGATATCCTCTCTTTTAAGACAGTTGGTTTCCTTAGCGGCTGCTATATACTCATCCGGATCGATCCCGTAATCGATCGCTGTTTTCCAGAGCTTTTCCTCATCCACCTTTTCGGTCCGAACCTGACCGCCGATAAAGGAGCCGATGAACTCGCCGTTTAGCATGATCGGCGCGGCGTAATCCACCAGACCGGCGTGACAGGTATAGACTGCCGGCTTTCCTCCGTTCTGAAGCGTCAAAAGAGCGCCCTGTCGATCGCAGAGCTCGCAGTTTTTATTTCCTTTTTCCGACTTTCGGGTAAGCTCCATACAGAACCTGGAGAAACCGCTTCCCAGAGTCACCGGCGTTCCGTTGGCATCCGTGATCAGCGCCGCCATTCCCGAATACTCGGAAAACGCGTCCTGAAGCTCCTGAAGGATATCCGCCGGAATCAGATCTGATAATAGAAAATTGATCAATATTTATCACTCCTGCCATCCATGGCTTGTTTCGTCTGTATCCGTTTCCTATATTTTATGATATCGGGGTCAAAACCTGATATCCGTACTTTTGACCCTGGTATCATTTTACCATAAACAGGGTACTGCAACAAGCATCCGCCGATCAAACATACCTGTATCTACACGGTTACTCTGAGCAGTTACACGTATTTATACAGCTCCGCCGCCTCTTCTTTTTTCGCGGTTTCCTTTACCGACAGCACCTCGACCCTGACCTCCTTGTTTCCGAAGGAGATCGTAAGGATATCGCCGACCTTTACCTCCTGGGAGGCCTTGGCAACCTTTCCGTTAACGCTCACCCTTCCGGCATCGCAGGCCTCATTAGCGACAGTCCGCCGTTTGATGATCCTCGAAACCTTCAAATATTTATCCAGCCGCATATTCTCTCCTTCATTGATCGAGCAGGAAAGCGCTTTTTCCTCCTACTCGCCGCGCGGCCCGATGATTGCTACGCAATCATGGGTTGCGCACCCGCGTCCGGCTTCAGCCGGAATACTTCCATACGCGGGCCTGCGCATAAAAAACGGCGGGAAGCAAATCCACTCCTCGCCGTTATCTTTCCGGTCTTAGTATATATCTTTGATCTTACTTATTAACGGCATCCTTTAAAGCCTTACCAGCCTTGAACTTCGGAGCCTTGGAAGCCTTGATCTTCATAACAGCGCCGGTCTGAGGATTTCTGCCCTCTCTGGCAGATCTCTTAACAACCTCAAAAGTACCAAAGCCTACTAACTGAATCTTGCCGCCCTTCTTTAATTCCTTAGTTACAACATCCGTAAAAGCCTTAACAGCCTTCTCAGAATCCTTTTTAGATAATCCAGCCTGGTCAGCTATAGCTGCAACTAACTCTGTTTTGTTCATTATTAAAATTCCTCCTGTAAAATAAATGAGTCTCTGACGGGCGTTTCAACCAATGCCCATAATATATATAATGGTTTTGTTCCCTGATGTCAAGGAAAAATGTATGAAAACACGTGTTTTGTTACCGTTCTGACACATTTTTTATTTCAAAAGGAGTTGTGAATCTTCGGTTTTTGTTGTAAACTGAGACTAGGTTTTTATACCAAGAAATATTTCAGGAAGGGAACCGATATGTTAGCTACGCTCATACCATTATTCAACGATCAGATGGAGGTCAAGGCGTACTCCTTATTCTCTCAGAAAAAGAATTACCTCTTAAATCCCAGCTATCTGGGAACGGGGATCAACGACGGTGCCGGGAATATAACCGGACTAGAGATCGTAAACAGCGTGGGGATCGACAGTCTTGCTACGGACAGCGATATCTTTATCTCCCTTTCGCCGATCTCTCTGTTTGCGGACGTTGAAGCCCAGTGCCTCGCGCCCCCGCACCGGATCGTCCTTCTGATCGATAACTCCGTCAAGCCCCAGCCGCTTAATATCGAACGAATCAGGGCTCTGAAGGAGGGCGGATATCAGTTCGCGATGCGTAAGCTCGACGTTCCCGACTTTGAGGAATATAAGCAGATCCTCGCGTTAATGGATTACCTGATCTTAGATCATAAGAAGATCGTGATCAGCAAGGCCAAAATCTTCTTCTCCAAGCTCTATCCGCATATCAAGCTGGTCGCCGGAAATATCGCGTCCCAGGAGATTTTTGATGAGCTGAAAAAGGAAGGCGGTTATCAGCTTTACGAAGGAGAATTCTACCGGACCCCGATCACCAAGGGCGAAAGCCAGATCGCTCCCGTAAAGATCAATTATATCGAGCTTTTAAACGTAATTAACGATCCTGATTTCGAGCTGACGAAGGCAGCCGACGTTATCTCAAGAGACGCGGCGCTGACGATCTCCTTACTGGAAATGGTAAACAAGATCACGGTAAACTCCAAGATCTCGAATATCCGTCAGGCGACGGCCCTTCTCGGACAGAGAGAGCTGAAAAAGTGGATCTCTACCGCTGTTACCAAGCAGCTCTGCGAGGATAAGCCGAGCGAGGTCGCGAGACTCTCGATGCTGCGCGCGAAGTTTGCCGAACAGCTGGCCCCGATCTTCTCTATGGCTACTAAGGATCAGGAACTGTTCATGCTCGGACTGTTCTCCGTCCTCGATATTATTCTCGGAAAGCCGATGCCGGAGGCGCTCTCGATGCTAAATGTCTCCCACGATATTTCCGACGCGCTGATCGAGCATAAGGGCGACCTGGCTTTAGTTTATCAGTTTATGCTTCTTTACGAGAACGCCGACTGGTTTGAGATCGACCGTCTGGTCGTGGTGAACAATCTCGACTATGATAAGGTTTACGACGCTTACGTAACTTCTCTGAAGTGGTACAGAGACCTGTTCTTCTGATTATCGTGAATAAATTTGCCCCTGCTGCTTTATTGGCGCGCTATTCGCAAGTCTGTAAACGGCCGACTTAGCAGTTTTATAAGCTTCAAATGTTCTTACAGGGAGAAATATGAAAACAGCACTTGTTATACTGACATACAATGACGGCGAGCTTTCTTCAAAGCTCGCCGTAAAAGTGAAAGACCATAAGGCCTTCGACCATATCATTCTCGTAAATAATCAGTCCACCGACAATACCCTGGAGCTGATCACAAAGGCAAAGGAGGAAGCGCCGGACAAGATCAAGGTCATAAGCGCCCCCGAAAACGGCGGCTACGCCAAAGGAAATAATTACGGGATCCGCTACGCCATAAAGAATTTCGGCGCCGAGCTGATCTTTGTCGCAAATCCCGACACCTACTTTTCAGATCAGGCGGCAAGCGCTATGGCAGCGGAAATGGAGCGTCATCCGGAGTACGGTCTGGTCGCCCCCCTCGTCAATCAGGGCTATAACGCCTGGAACCTTCCGACCTATGCGGGAATGTTGGAGAGCCTGTTTTTGATTATTTTCAACCTGCACAAAAAAGCGATCCGGACACGTCTGCTTTCTTCCAAACGGACCCTCTGCCCGGTCGGAGTCGTTGAGGGCTCCTTCTTCGCGATTTCCGCAAAGGCCTATGAAGCGATCGGCGGAATGGACGAGCGGACCTTTATGTACGGCGAAGAGATCATGATGAGCTACCGGCTGATGCTGAACGATCTCAAGGTCGGGATCCTTCCGAAAGAGCGCTACGATCATCTCCACTCGACGACTATGAAGAAACTGAACCAGAATTCCAAGGCCAAAGCCTTTCACCATTTCCACGACAGCTTCCGGGTCTACAATAAATACTACCTCCATACCGACCCGCTGCAGAACCTCATCTTTGAGGCCTGCTACTGGCTGGCGTACCTGGAGAGGGTAATCTACGATAAGATCAGGAATTGATCAGAACATCTTTTCTTTCCAGGTCTTTGGCGTTTTCTCATTAATGATCTCGAGGTCGAGGTGATAGCGGAACTTCTTTGCTCCCTTCTCCCTGATATAATCGATCATCTCTGAAAGTCCCCGCTCCAGGGTATACTCCGTGTGATACCCAAGGAGCTTTCTCGCCTTATCCGCGGAGCAGGTCGCAAGTTTTACCTCCTGCGGGCGCCCCGGCACATAAACCGGCTCCAGCTTGAAGTTTAAAAGCCTTGCCAGAGTCTCAGCCAGTTCATTGATCGTCACGAATTCCTCATCCGGGCCGATATTGATGATCTCCCCGGAGAGACCCTCCTGAAACGCCAGCTTCTTAAGGCAGGAAATATCATCCTGTACAAAGGAGAAGCACCGCTTCTGCGTACCGTCCCCGTAAATGATCGGCTGCCTGCCCTGAAGCATAAGATTGATCATGATCGAAGCAACGTTTCGATAGGGATCATCATACTTCTGGCGCGGTCCGATGATGTTATGCGGTACCGCGATGACATACTCCATTCCGTGAACATCTCCGAGACAGGAGACCAGCTTCTCCGCCGCCAGTTTGGAGATCCCGTAGGGATCCTGAGGCATCGGGATCATATCCTCCGTAAACGGCACGACCTCCTGCGTTCCGTAGCGCGCCATACTGGAGCAGTAGACGAATCGCTTGACTCCCTGCGCTACCGCCGCGGAAGCCACCGCCGCCGTGATCTGATAGGTATTCTGGCTCACAAGCTCCGGTGAAAAGACGCTCAGCCCCTCATAAGCGGTACAGGCGGTATGGTAAACGATATCCACGCCCCGCATCAGCTTATTCATTGTATTCAGATACTTGCAGTCGACCTGATAATACTCCACATCATCCGGCACGTTATCCAGATATCCGCCAATCAGATTATCAACGCCGACGACTTCGTGCCCCTCCGCTAACATCGCATCCGCCAGATGACTTCCCAAAAACCCCGCGACTCCTGTGATAAAAACCCTCATAGTGCTGCTCCTTCTGATTATTTCTGTATGTTTTCGGAACCATTGCTCAAAAAGCCTATTCTCCTCTTTCGTCGATTCCTGTACATCTAAAATACATAACTGCCAGTAATTCTGGCAGATACAAAATACCATATATTCAAAAAGATAGCAAGGCACCCTCTTTTCTGTTATACTGGGGTCAGAAGGAAGGGAGCGGGTATCATGGGCTTTTATATTAATCCGGGAAATGACAATTTCAGAGAAATCCTGAATGATTATTATGTGGATAAGAGCGGATTGATCGCGATTATAAATAAGACGATCGGCACAAACAGAAGGCTTTCCTGCGTGAGCCGCCCGCGGAGGTTTGGAAAATCCTTTGCTGCGAATATGCTGGAGGCCTATTACGACTGCGGCTGCGATTCCCACAAGCTTTTTGATGATCTCGAGATCTCCAGGGATGAGAGCTATGAAAAGCACATGAATAAGTATCATGTTCTGTATCTGGATATTACGGGGTTTATGGGGGATACGACAGTAGCGGAGCTCCCATCATATATCCGCAAGGAAATTGTAGAGGATATGGGACGGACATTCCCTGAAATGAAATCCGAAGATACGGTAAAAAAATGCTTAAGTCGGATTGTTGATGAAACAGGCCGTAAATTCATTGCTATAATCGACGAATGGGACGCGCCGGTTCGGACCCCGCGAAGTACCCCGGATACACAGACCGATTATCTGGAATTCCTCAGATCACTTTTCAAGAGCGATATTACAAAAAAAGTCTTCGCTGCTGCCTATATGACCGGGATTCTTCCCATTAAAAAGGACGGTACTCAATCAGCGATATCAGAATTTACGGAGTATACTATTCTGAATCCGGAAGATTTTGGTCCATATACCGGGTTTGTTGAAGAGGATGTGAAACAGATCTGCAGCAAAAAGAATGTCTCCTTTGAAACAATGCGTGCCTGGTACAATGGCTACAACGTTTGTGGGGGTAATGGAGAGCAGATTTCCGTATATAATCCCAACTCTGTGATCAGAGCATCATACCATGGAAGATTTGAATCCTACTGGGAGCAGAGCTCGGCTGTATACAGTGCCCTTGAATATATAAATCTTGATTTTGACGGGCTGGGAGAGGCAGTGGAAAAGCTCACCGCGGGTCTGGAGGTCCCGGTTAAGACGGGGAGCTTCCGGAACGATCTTGTGTCATTTGAATCCGCAGATGATGTGCTTACCCTCCTTATCCATTTCGGATATTTTACATATGACAGCCAGAAACAATCTATCCGTATCCCGAATTATGAGATTCAGGCGGAGTTCGGGGATATGATCCATAAGGTATCCCATAAGGAGACCATAGCAAGGCTTAAGGAAAGCGAAAAGTTCCTCGTCGATATCATTGCGGGAAATGAGAGCGCTGTGGCAGAGAATCTCCAACGAGTCCATATGAAGGAGAGCGCGCCTTTATGGTATAACGATGAACAGGCGTTAAGAGCAGTAGTAAAGCTGGCTTTCTTTACTTACCGTGACCACTATATTAAGCTGGAGGAACTCCCCTCGGGAACCGGTTATATCGACATGGCCTATATCCCCCGTAAATATGACCCCTCCCCGGCACTTATCATTGAGCTTAAGGCCGGAGGAACTCCGGAGACTGCTATGGAGCAGATGAAATCAAGAAACTACGCCTCCTCCGTTGAAGGACTGGGCGAAGCTCCGCTGCTCGTAGCCATAACCTATGACAAAGAGGATAAGAGCAAGCCGCATTACTGCAGGATCAGCAGGTGAGGTTATCCGATTTCCGTCTTATAAGTGAAAACCACAACAATGATATTCACCATGCGGCTATAGATCAACAAGATAGCAATAGGGCTGCACCTTTACAGTGCAGCCCTGGTATTTTCTCCATTATGCTTTTGGGGCCTGTGATCTCATATCTGGCCCGGATCCCCAGACTAGAACTTTCTCGTTCCGATCTTGAAGGTAAATGACTTGTATCCGCAGCAGCTGCCTTTTCCAAAGATCATTATCGTAGCCGTTCCCTTCTTCACATTATTGTAATAATGTACCTCATAAGCACTGTCCTTTATCAGCGTAGTTCCGTTCAGCGTCACGGTAAAGTCCGGCGTCACCGCCTCTCCCGTATAACCCTGGATATCGATCTTCGAAATCTTCGCACCCTTCAGATTCTTCGGGATCTGGCTCTCTACCACATATTCTACCGAGAGTTCCCCCTCATAGCTTCCCTTTCCTTCCGCCGTCACACGGAGAACATCGCCTGCGGCAGGAGTATCTTTGGCTCCAAGTGCCTTCTTCTGCGTCACATTATAATAACCGGTGATCGTATAATCTTTTCCGCTTGAGAGCTTCTTTCCGTCCAGATCATAAATCTCCGGTGCGCTCTGATAAAAGCTCCCTTTCTTTTTCGCGCTATACTGCTTATTTACACAACTGCCGGAAAGGGCGGAAATGCTCCTCTTTGCGACACTGAATACCTTTGATACGGTACCGCTGAAGTTTCCGGTTCCCTTAACGATGACCGTTCCTGTCTTTCCTGCCGCTGTATTGTTCTTATAGCTTACCGTATAATCCACGCCCTCTCTAAGGACCCAGGTCTTATCCCCACTCGTAAAGGTCACCTCCGGAACCGGCTTGACCCCTCCTTTAGCGTACGCCGCACTGCCGCCTGCAAGACTGACATCATTGTCAGACAGCGGTGCCGCTGTGATCTTAAAGGTCTTCTTTACAGCTCCGGTATACCCATTTTCCTCATTGCCATAGATCATCACCGTCGCTGTTCCCACATTGGTATTTGCGAGGCACTCTACTCTGTAATCTGTATCCTGTTTGAGAACTCCGCCCTCGGCATTTGCATAGGCGATCGTAACCGTCGGGATGATCGGAGCTCCGGTATACGTTTTGCTCTTATCAAGCGTGATCTTAGTCTTACTCATCGCCACAAGGGTCTTTCCGGCCGTTTCTACGACAGCTGTTCCCTTAAAGTTTCCGACCCCTGTCACCACACCGTTTCCTACCGTATAATCCTTTTTCTCGGTGAGCTTTTTCCCTTTCCAGTAGACCACGACCTTTGTAGTCTTTCCGCTCTTGACCGTATCAGTATAAATATCTTTGTTATTTGTAAAGTCCACCTGATCGATCATAAAATCCTTCGTATCCGAACCGGAATAAGTACCGACGCCCTTTACCGTAACACTCGCCTTCCCGATCTTCGTATTATCCCGATAGGAAACACTGTACTCCTTTTTCTCTCGAAGCTGTGTAGTTCCCTGATATACCCGGATCTCAGGCGTGATAGCGCTTCCGGTATACTCATAGGAAGGAGAAAGACCTGCGATCCAGATCTCCCCACCGGTAATATCAACCCCCTGCTCCTCAGCTTCTGTCTTATCCTCTTCATTATTTTCAATATCATTACTCGGCATTGTTACCGTCACCTGGCAGGAAGCCGATCTCTTTTCCTCGCCCCCGGAAAAAGCGATGATCGTAGCAGAACCGGAAGCCAGAGCCGTGACTTTCCCCGTCTGATCCACCGAAGCGATCTCGGGTGCGCTGCTCTCCCAGGTCACAGTTTTATCCGATGCCTCCTCAGGCCGCACGGTGGCGGTCAGTGTCTCGTTTTCCCCAACGTTAAGGGATAAGCTGGACTTGTTTAAGCTTATGTCTGTAACGGGGATCGTCTTTTCAACGACAGTAACCTTACAGATCGCTGTTTTCCCGCCGTTGACTGTCGTTACGGTGATATCCGCCGTTCCTATCGCCAGCGCGCTCACCTTTCCGTTTGCGTCGACAGAAGCGATCGCAGGCGCGGAGCTCGTCCAGCCCACGTTTTTATTCGTTGCATCCTCCGGGAGCACCGTAGGAACAAGGGTCTCTTCCTCCCCTACCGTAAGCTCGAGCGCCGGCTTATCTAGCGTAACATCCGTTACAGCTATCGCTGCTCCAATAACCGTCACCTGGCATACAGCTGTTTTCTGACCATCCTCCGTCGTTACGGTGATAGCTGCTGTTCCCTCTGCCAGCGCGCTCACCTTTCCGCTTGCGTCGACAGAGGCGATCGTAGGCGCGGAGCTCGTCCAGCTCACGTTCTTATTCGTCGCATCCTCCGGGAGCACCGTAGGAACAAGGGTCTCTTCCTCCCCTACCGTAAGCTCGAGCGCCGGCTTATTTAGCGTAACGCTGCTCACCGCCACATCCGCAGCTCCATACACCGCTGACCGCTCGGACTCCGGGCTGTTGGCCACTGTGGTCAATTTATTGCTGATCGCTATCACCTTGAAAGTATTTTCATTTTTTTCATCAAGCCTGAAACCGGAACAGTCATAGGACATCCGGCTCGCCCCATTCGCCATAACAAGACCATAGTTCCATACCTTTTCGCCGTTTATCATGGTACGTACTTCTACGTCATATGCCATTGCCCCATCCACGGCATCCCATTCCGCAGTCCATGGCTTGCTCGTGCTCCAGCTTACGTTCGCCGGAGCAGGCAAGGCTGTTGAGGGAGGGGTATAATCCCATACATCAGATGTACTGTTAACTTCAGTACCTCCTCCATCATATGCAGTTAACCATATTGTATAAGAACCCTTCTCACCAAGCGCTCCCTCCAGATATTCTATCGCTTGTACCGTTGTACTACGTTTTGCGGGGGCATCATCAAGTTCAACATCTCCCTCAGTATATGGCCCCCGAATATGAAGAGTATAAAAGACATCCGTTGAACCCCCATTGTTGAGATCCCGCGGGACCTCAATGGTTGCGGTATCCTTATCCTTCCATATGGGAGCTGTCGGAGCGTTGATAGTCGCTCCAAGGGCCGATAATTCCCCGTCTTCTGCCTTTTTTGATTCTTCCGCTCTAACAGATACAGGTATTCCCAAACTGGTGAACGCAAGCACCACGGCAAGCATCAGGCTCACAATGCTTTTCAGATTCCTTTTCATGAAATAACCTCCTTTGACCACAAAGAGGCGGGGCGTCCCCCGCCTCTCACCTTACTCTCTTCCAAGACAATTCGCGGCGAGCCGCCTGCCGGCTTCAGCCAGAAAACTTCCTTACGCGGCCCTGGGCAATCGAGTAGGGGAGACGAAGTCGCACCTACTCGTCCGCAAGCCGCACCCCGACAAAGTCGGGATAATTCCTCTGCGCGGCTCTGCGATAAAAAAGCGGACGCAAGCGCTTCCACACTTACATCCGCATATTTCAAAAATAGCTAACCTGACGGTACACGCTTATAAAAGCCTTGTAAAGAACAGGCCTATAGTTTAAAATAACTTACGTGTATCGCAGATTTTTCTGTATTGGTGTGGTAGTCACGTACCATCCCTTTGCCCGGTGAGGCTGCAACCTCTCCGGGTGGTACACCCTTATTGTCTTGAAAGTTTATTCTATTGTATCATTTACATTATTGCGGTACAACACTTTTTTTGCGGACTACCTCTATAGCCTATATCAATACCCTCTTTATCTCGAATATCCTTTGTCTCCGTATTTATATATTGCTTAATAGGATCAATCTTATAAGCAGTGGTCCGGGCTTCCCCGATACCTTTTTCATGATCAATAGCTTCCTGTAGACCCTGTTGAAGATCATCAAATAATGCGCTCACTAGATTGATTACCTCCTGTTCCTCGCAGTTTCTTCCTTTAATGACTACACCATCTTTTTCAAAACCCGTTTTTCGTCATCAGTATAATTTTAAACTGCGTATGGCAGAATATCTACTATTTTTTCAAGCGTCTATATTTTCGATATTTCGAACGACTTTTCCTTATTTTGGATATTTAGGAACGACTTTCAGCACTTGACACAAATGATAACAAATGATAAATTGTTTCTATAATGATAACATATAATAACAAATGATAAATCATTATCCGAATGATAACATATGATAAATTGGAGTAGATAAACAGTGAATAATAATCCATATACCCTTACCTTTGGCAAAGAACCGCCGCAAATGATCCAGCGTTTCGCTCAATCCTCAGAGATATTGGAGACCTTTTCTGACGATAGCCCTTCCCAGCAGATCTATATGGTCACGGGTGTACGAGGAAGTGGAAAGACTGTATTTATGACCTCAATTGCCAGAAAGCTGGAAGAGGACAGCTGGATCGTAGTTGAGCTGAACTCGTCCGGTGAGATCCTGAAAGAGCTGGCAGCAAAACTCTATAATACAAAAGGACTCTCCCGTATATTCGACGATGCGGGAATCGATCTTTCGTTTTTCGGGATCAGTGTCAATATAAAGAAGAACAATCCCATCACCGACCTGGGGACTGCTGTAGAGCTGATGCTAAGTAAGCTCAGCAAACGGCATAAAAGGGTACTGATCACAATCGACGAGGTCTCTAATACCAAAGAAATGCAATACTTCGCAGGAGCCTTTCAGATCCTTGTCCGTCACGAGCTTCCGGTATTTCTGCTTATGACCGGTCTCTATGAAAATATCAACAAACTCCAGAATGAAGAAAACCTTACTTTTCTGTACAGAGCCCCAAAACTTTATCTCGGAGCCCTGAATATCGGAAGGATCGCTGATTCCTATGAAAAACTGCTGGGGCTCTCCAGAGAGGACGCTCTTTCCCTCGCTAAAATGTCCAAAGGCTATCCTCTGGCCTTTCAGGTTCTTGGCTACTTTTCCTGCAATAAAGGCGGCGATTACATGGCCGCTCTGCCGGATGCAAGGCAATATCTGGCAGAATATGTATATGAAAAGATCTGGCTGGAGCTTTCCCGGATAGAAAAGGATCTGCTTACCTGCATAGCACTTCGCAAACAAATCGAAGTCAAAGCTGTCAAAGCTGCGATGGATCTCCCTGCAAACGAGTTTAGCGTATATCGGGATCGATTGATCAAGAAAGGACTTCTGGACGGAAGCACACGGGGTGTCCTCCGTCTTACCCTTCCCTTTTTTGATGACTACGTAAACGAACACGCGGACTTGTAGCAAAGCCAGCCATATTTTTACGATTGCAAATAAGCCAGTTATCGGGTATAAAATATTGTTATGAGATTCGTCACCTTATTCCTGAAATCACAGAACGTCCATCTGGTCAAGGATATCGGTATGATCCCGTGGCTCCTGCGAAAAAATCACGGCGTTGACTCCGAGTTAGTCACGTGGAAGAACGGAGACTACCCCCATCTCGATACCGAGGTCCGGGGGATGAAGCTGCGCTTTATCAAAAAGACTCCCTTCGGCAGGATCTTTGACGGCTGCCGCTATCTGCGATACGAGTCGCCCTCCATCGACGTTCTGAATATATATCACCTCAATCTGGCCTCTTATTTTTATGAAAAGATTTATCTGAAGTATAACCCGGCTGGACGTGTTTACCTGAAACTGGATATGAACAACAAAGGCTTTGCGGACTGCTTCAAACAAAACCCGAAGGCCTGGATCAAACGCGCAACCATCCGGCGCGCCAAACTCGTTTCCGTAGAAAACAAGCAGATGCAGGAAGAACTGAACAGACGCTTCCCGGGTAAGCTCTTCTATCTCCCGAATGGATTTTTTGAGCCTGAAGAGAAAGAAAGTGCCTGTAACTCCCCGGAAGAAAACACTGATTACCCTGAGAATTCCGATAAAAGAGATAACTGCCCAGTAAGAAGCTCACAGACTTGCGAATTGCGTACCAATAAAGCAGCGGAGCCAAAAAAAGACTTGATCCTCACCGTCGGAAACCTCGGGACCTGGGAAAAGGCCACCGATATCCTGCTTGCCGCCTTTGCCCTCTTTGCGGAGAACGCAGAACATGACCAGCAGAACCCCGAAGCCGCGAAAGAGTATTCCCTCCGGCTTGTCGGCCCTATCGAACCGCGCTTTCAGAAGGAAATAGAAGAATTCTTTGAGATATTTCCGGAATTAAAAGACCGCGTCACCTTTACGGGACCCATCAAAGACAGGAACGAACTGGCCTGTGAATACGAACAGGCGCGCTTCTTCGTCCTCCCCTCAAGAAGTGAATCCTTCGGCTTCGTACTGCTTGAGGCAGGTCTTTCCGGCTGTTATCTCATCGCCTCCGACGGCTGCAGCGCCGCCAGAGATATTACCGATAACGAAAAATACGGGAAAATCGTAAAGGCTGATGATGCGTCCTCTCTCGCAAAAGCCTTCTCTGAACTGTGTCAGCCCGGCTCCATCCCGGATTTTAAGGGAGACGAGCTGGCAAGGCATATACGTAAGAATTATAGCTGGGATTCCATTATTGAGACGCTTTACAAACGGATATCCGCGAACTGATCATTCTGTTCCCAATTATACTGGTTAACGAAAATCGTTGCCGATTTTCGTTAACCGTATAAAGTGATGCGCACGGATTCGGTAAGGAAATATGCCGCTTAAAGCGGCCCGAATCCGGCGCACTCAATAACGAAACGGCAAGCCTTTTCGTTA
>JAFSXN010000060.1 GCA_017444015.1 Lachnospiraceae bacterium
GTCGTGATCAGATCGCAGTAGCGCAGATAGAACTTTACCCGCGAAAGCAAACCCTCTGAAGGATAAGGGATCCGGTAAAGCATCTTGTTATGCAGGGCCGGATCAACAAAGCAGGAGATATCATCCACCATGATATAGAGATTCTTCGGCACGATCCCGTGCTTCAGAAAAACCTTCAGAAGATGAAGGTGCTCGCCGGGCACCGCCTCCGAGGAACACATATTGTAATACCTTCCCTCCGGAAACAGCGTCGTATCCAAAAAGCCGGCTCTTGAGGAACCGAAAACAAAGGAATCGAACTTCTCCGGATTATGCAGGATATATTCGGTTTTGATGTAGTTCTTGTTCGGCTCTACTCCGTTATTCTTGGGACTCGAATAATGGAAGATATTATACGGATCGATCCCGATATTGATCGACGCAAAGACCGAGATCAGAACCACCGCGTATATCAGAGCTTTTATAACATATTTTTTCATTTTGCTGTATCACATAAGAAGTATATCCATTCAGATTAATGCTGCCCATCAACCCGGTATCGGAGGACGTATCCGTCATCGTAAAGGTCGGCGCCGAACTATACGGTTCCTTCAAAAAGAATTTTATTTCCAATCTCTACTCGTCTGACCCCTGTTTCTTTCTTTTTATTAAAATTAAAGCTCAGCATATAACCGGTATCCAGCCCGAAATACTCCAGATACTCGCTGATCTGCTTTTCTCCCTCGGCGTTATACCGCTCGCCCCGCCAGATCTTCAGTTCGATGATATACTGCCTCCCGAGATAGTCAATGATTACATCCGTACGCTTCTGATCTCTGGTTTGGGCTTCGATATAGTAATTTCCTGTCCCGTTAATAATAGGCTTCAGATATAACAAAAACAGTTCCCGTCCGCCTTTCTCCTGAAACCTCTCCGACTCCTCCAATGGTCCGCAGATCTGATGATAAGCCTTTATAAACCGTTCCAGAATCAATCTGACATTCAGCTTGCCATCTTCTACGAAGAGCTTTCTCTCCAGATCTCCCTCTTTTGAAAATTCATTACTTTTCAGCTCTTCATCGGAAAGAAACAGATTGTACAGACGGGTTTCAAATATTCTGTTATCAATGCACACGGAATTATGCTCATTACGGATAAATCCATACATGTTCATCTGAACAATTTCCTTCTGATCCGTATTCCATGTCAGTTTTTCGCCTTCCATTAAAAGACTTCGCAACGATGCCCTCAATTCCTCGTAATTATTAAGCTTTGAAGATAGCGATTGGAATAATGTATTATCCTCTATGAGAATCAGCTTTACCGCCTCTTCAAATCCTTCTCTTGTCCACCCTTTCCCAAAACCCTTCGTTTGACTGACTGTTTCATCCATCAATTGACAGAGCCTGCTTACAAGAAATGGATATCCATTGGTATACTCTCTGAGGAGCTTCGCGATCTCCGCTGTATTCATCCCGGTTTGATGATCCGCCTCATACTCCTCAAGCATTCCCTTTATGCCCTTCTCTGAAAAGCTCATATCAACAGCAAAATCCGCAGCTATATTCCATGGACTGTTGATCTTCGCATTCGCATCGTCCCGGATTCTGGACTTAAGATATCTGATGTCGGATACTCCTGCCAGAATAACCGATTGAAATGTCTTCGTTCCTGAGCTTTTCTCCCTTTTCAGGTATAGGGACCTTAACTGCGCGAGAAAATCCAGGAATACCTGGTTATTACTGGCACTGTCAACCTCATCTATAATCAGGACGATATCCCTGTTTTCCTCCTGAAACCAATAACGAAATACACGGAACAAATCATCCAATTTTACATCAGAAGACTGCCTTCCGGTTATTTCCCGAAATCTGTCTGCTGTCAAATCCGGAATAATCAGTCCGTCAAATTCCTTCGCGTCCAGAATAATCCTTGCAAATGCTTTGGAAAACTCTCCTCCGTTTGCAAAGCTGCCGGCCTCTATATCCTGAAAATCCAGGCTTACAACAACATATTCCCCCTCCAGCCTCCGGCAAAGAGCTCCTATGGTAGTCGTCTTCCCGTATTGCCTGGCCCTGTTAATTGTTAAATACTTGCCTGCATCCACAAGACTTTTTATTTCCCGGACTATCTCCGAGAGATCTACCATATAATGCTTCCAGGGAACGCATATACCTGTAGTGTTAAATTTTTTCATTCCTTCTATACTTCTTGCAGCAAATCTTCCAACCGATGAATTATATCTGTTATTATAACCTTTATCTCCTAAGAGTGCAAAACAGGATCGCAGAGGAATTATACTGGTTAACGAAAATCGTTGCCGATTTTCGTTAACCGTATAAAGTGATGCGCACGGATTCGGTAAGGAAATATGCCGCTTAAAGCGGCCCGAATCCGGCGCACTCAATAACGAAACGGCAAGCCTTTTCGTTA
>JAFSXN010000005.1 GCA_017444015.1 Lachnospiraceae bacterium
AGAGCCAAGCAGCCGGGGCATTTCCAATGCGCAAGCTGCCCCGGCTGCCGTATCTGCCCAGGGTAACTGGGCAGATACAATTGTTCAGGGAATATGGAGTTTTGGACAATTAAGAGAACATTGGATTTTATTGTAGCGAAAGACGAATATTTCTGATATATTGTGTTTATATAGAATTCCTATAGGAAAAACAGGAATTAGATCAGCAAAAGCTGGAACCGGAATACGGGAATCAGCTGTAACTATTCAGTCAGCCCGAAGCGCTTGTCGCTGAGGGCGTGCCAATACACTATCGGTGCAAAGAGCCGGGCGCATTTCAATGCGGCAGCCGCGCCCGGCTCGTAACTGTTCAGGCTATGACTGAACAGTTACTATCAGCTGGGAAAGCCGAAAAGAGGAGGAAAAATTATGGATAAGAAATTCGGAATCAAGGAAGTAGTGGCAGTCGGTATCGGGACCGCGCTGTTTGTTGTTCTGACAGAGGTACAGATCCCCGTGGTCGTTGTTCCCAATACCGCCCTTCAGCCGCGTATGGCGGTTATGGCGTTCTTAGCCGCGGTCTTCGGACCGATCGTAGGCGCTGTCATCGGTTTCTTAGGACATACCCTCGGAGACGCGATGTTTTACGGCTCCGTCTGGTGGAGTTGGGTATTCCCTGAAATCGTTGTCGGCGGCGCTATCGGATTTTTCGCGAAGAAATTTGCGGTACGGGAAGGTGAATTTGATAAGAATAATATTATTCTGTTCAATATTGTGCAGATTGTATCGAATGCAGTTGCGTGGATTATTGTCGCGCCGGTCCTGGATATTGTGATCTATAAGGAGCCTGCAAACAAGGTCTTTGGGCAGGGCGCCCTTGCGTTCTTAGGAAATATCATAATCATCGGCATACTTGGAAGTATCCTGCTTGTTGTATATTCAAATATTTCCGCTAAGTCCGCCAGTCTTGAAAAAGAAACTGATGAGTGAACCAATAATTGAATTCAAAAATTTTTCATTCAAATATCGTTCCCAGAAGGAACCGACGCTTACGGATATTGATCTGAAGATATATCCGGGAGAAAAAATCCTGATCGCCGGCCCTTCCGGATCGGGGAAATCAACATTAGCGCATTGTATCAATGCGCTAATTCCTTGTTCTTTTTCCGGAGAGACCTCAGGGACCCTTACGGTCTGCGGGAAAACGCCGAAGGACGCGGGGATCTTTGAGATGTCAAAGAAGGTCGGTACGGTCTTACAGGATACGGACGGACAGTTCATCGGCCTGACGGTGGCGGAGGATATCGCCTTTGCCCTGGAAAATGAGGAGATCCCCCAGGAAGAGATGTTTAAGCGGGTGGACAGGGCTGCGGAGCTTGTAGAAATGAAAGAGTTCCTGAAGCATTCGCCCTCTGCGCTTTCCGGAGGTCAGAAGCAGCGGGTCTCTATGGGCGGCGTTCTGGTGGACGACGTAGAGATCCTTCTGTTTGACGAGCCCCTGGCCAATCTGGACCCTGCCACCGGGAAACGGACGATCGGGCTGATCGATGAGATCGCAAAAAAGAAGAATGTTACGGTCCTGATCATTGAGCACCGACTGGAAGACGTGCTGTACCGGGACGTAGACCGGATCGTTGTTGTTAACGACGGTAAGATCCTTGCGGACCTTAAGCCGGACGAGCTGCTTGCGACCGATATCCTGACGAGGGAGGGGATTCGGGAGCCCCTCTACGTATCCGCGATCAAGTACGCGGCGGGAAGCATAGCGCCTGGGGACCACCCGCAGCATATTGAAACGATGCAGGTCGAGCCCTACAGGGATCAGGTACGGAAATGGTACGAAAAAACACCGGAGACAAAGCGGGAAACGGCAAAGGAGGAGGTCCTTTCCGTTAAGGAGCTGAGCTTTTCCTATGACAAGGGAAGACCGGTACTGACGGATATCAATTTTGCGATCCATAAGGGAGAAATGCTTGCGATCGTCGGTAAGAACGGCGCCGGAAAATCGACGCTTTCCTCAATCATCTGCGGCTTCTTTCAGCAGGAGAAGGGCGAGATCCTTCTAAACGGCAGGGATATCAGCTCACTTTCGATCAAGGAAAGGGGCGAAAAGATTGGCTTTGTCATGCAGAGTCCGAATCAGATGATCAGTAAGCCGATGATCCTTGAGGAAGTGGGACTGGGACTTACGGTTCGTGGAGTTCCCGGGGACGAGGTACGGAAACGATCGGAAGAGACGCTTAAGATCTGCGGGCTCTATCCGTTTCGGAACTGGCCGGTAAGCGCGCTGAGCTTCGGGCAGAAAAAACGGGTGACGATCGCTTCGATCCTTGTAATGGAGCCGGAAATCATGATCCTCGACGAGCCGACAGCCGGACAGGATTACAGGCATTATACCGAGATCATGGAGTTTCTGAAACGACTGAATGAGGAGATGGGGCTTACGATCCTTATGATCACCCACGATATGCACCTGATGTTGGAGTATACGGATCGGGCGCTGGTTCTGGCGGACGGAAGGCTGCTCTGCGATACCTCCCCGGCTGCGATCCTTACGGACGAGGAGCTTTCGGAAAAGGCGTATCTAAAGAAAACCTCGCTCTATGATCTGGCCGTAAAATGCGGGATCGAGAGCCCCGAGAGCTTTACCCGCAGATTTATAGACTATGAAAGAATGAATCGAAGATGAACAGACTGATATCCTATCAGGAAAAGAATACCTGGATCCACAGGCTTTCCGGAACGACGAAGCTCCTGTTTTTCCAGCTCTGGTGCCTGACGAGCGCTCTGACCTACGATACGAGAGTCCTGCTTGTAATGATCGTGATCAGCGGGACGATCTATGTCATGTCCAGAACCGAATGGCGGCAGGTCAGCATGGTTTTTAAAGCCGTAATGTTTTTTATGATTTTAAATCTGATTCTGATCTTCTTTTTCGCGCCGTATCAGGGCTGCGAGATCTACGGAAGCAGAACGGACCTTGTACACCTTTTCGGGCATTATACGATAACGAAGGAACAGCTGTTTTATGAGTTCAACGTTATGATCAAGTACTTTACGGTAATACCGGCTGTCTTTATCTTTCTCGTAACGACGGACCCGAGCGAACTTGCGGCTTCTATGAACCGGATCGGGATTTCCTATACCATTTCCTATTCGGTGGCGATCGCGCTTCGGTATATACCGGATATCCAGGACGATTTTCGAAGGATTCGAAACGCTCAGGAAGCCCGGGGGATTGAGATGAGCAGAAAGGCAAAGCTCCTCGACCGGATTAAACGGACCGCGCTTATTATTTTCCCGCTGCTGTTTTCTACCATGGAGCGGATCGATGTTGTAAGCAACGCTGTGGAGCTTAGGGGCTTTGGAAAGAAGAAAAAGCGGACCTGGTATTCCATGCGGCCTCTGCTTCGAAACGATTACGCGGTGCTCGCCTTTTCGGTGCTGTTTATGGCAGCTTCCCTGATTCTGACCTTCCATGATGGGAGCCGGTTCTATAATCCGTTTATATAGAAAACGACATAATAAGCTGCCCTGTCCATACGTCCCATTCATTACAATTTCTCAGCCATTCATTACATGCGTATTGGTGTTTTCGAGATTTTGTCCGATACATTTGTTAGGGAAACCGCGAAAAACAGAATACGGGGGTGCGCATGAGGATAGCTATCTGTGAAGACGAAGCATTCGACAGGGAGTTAGTCGAACAGTTTGTCAGATCCATGGATGGAGCAAAGGAAACGGAGATTTTCGGGTATTTTGTCAAGCCTCTGAAAAAGGAGGAATTTGAACAGCTTTATAAGGAAGCGGAGAAGCCGTTACCGTCTACACTTTCGGCGATCGAAAAGAAGGGCAGGGTGTCGGAGAATGTTCTGGTTGTCAAGCAGCGGGACAGACTGCGGCGGATCGCTCTGAACAGGATCATCTATATCGAAAGCGACAAGCGGCGGAATATCATTCACTCTCCCGGGGAGGAGATCGCCTACTACGGCTCTATCAGCGCGCTTGAGGAGGAGCTTCCGGACAGCTTTTTTCGGATCCACAAGGGCTATATCATTAACCTGAGATATGTGGAGAAGTATGACCGGTCGCAGGTTTTCTTAAAGAACCGGGAAAGCCTTCTGATCTCGAGGTACCGCTATAACGATTTTGCAAAAGCGTACGGCAGCTACCTGGAAAGCAGGAAATAAGCCAGTTATTACCTTAATATGACCAGTTGGATCGAATCTATGGATTCGGTCCTTTTTTTGTACGATGATAGTTCATGTAAACGAAGGAATTCGAGTTCCTATAAATTAGGAAACGAATTGCTTTTATTCGTTTACGATAACGATGCGGTAAATGACATCGGGATGAATTCGATGGTGTTTACTGAAAAAATGAACAGGAGGAGAAACCATGAGGATCACATCACAAATGCTCTACAAAAATTCAAGACTCAGCTCGGCGATACTCGGGAATGCGATGCTTGGGAAGATCGGAGGGAGCCGCTCCGGGATGCTTACGTCGCCTTTGCAGGGTTCATCGACCAGACCGGTCAGCAAGTACGACACGACTCTGAAAAATGCTCTCGGTTCCAGGCTGAAAAGCTATACCGGGATAGGGGGTTCGGCGGAAAGTCTGCGAGGCGCGGCATCAGCACTTTCATCGAAGGCAGAGGGCAATGTTTTCGACAAGGCCCGGGAATCGGAAAGCACGGACGAACTGCTTCGTCAGGCAAAGACGATGGTAAACGGCTACAACGACACAATGCGCGGTCTCAAAGGGTCTTCAGAGATGTCAAACAGTGTATACAACGATATGCTGGGGAACGCTGTAAAGGAAAACAGCAAAGCGCTTTCCGAGATCGGGATCTCGGTCGGAAGGGACAACAGCCTGAGCATCGACGAGAAGAAGTTCCAGAGCGCCGGGATCGACAAAATAGAACAGACCCTGGGAAAAGGCTCCGGTCTTACCGACCGGCTGTCCTTTGTGTCGGAGTATGTTTCAAGAAACGCGGCGGCCAACGCGACCCGCTCTCTCAGCACGATGGGCTATGGGTCCGGCGGAGGATATCTGAGTACAAATTATCTGTCAGGGCTCCTGGGCGGCGGGTATAATTTCTTTATCTGATGTAAGCGGCACTCTCCGCTATGCTTATGTGCGTATTGTTTTATGGTAGATACAGGTATATTACACGGTTAGAGTAAATGAATAAATCTATCGTTAACTTCCGCACCGGGGCGTTTACTGGATCGCCTCGATATCAGTGATCTCATCAGTTTGGACATCGAACTGCCAGAGCGCGTGACCTGGAAGGCGGTGCTCCGTCAGATAGAAGTGACTGTCAGCACTTCCGATATAGTACGGAGTACCGCCGCCGATGAAATAGGTGAAAACATCCTGATTCATACGTGTTAACGTCTTTAGTAGCCAATCAATCGGACTCGCGAATACAATTATATCATACAAAGCCTACGTAAGAATAGTTTCAGCCTTCTTTGTAGCTTGCTCTGTCGTCATTTCAGGATTTTCCTTCATAAAGTATTCAGACAGCTTCCTAACGGCATCGGATTGTTTTTCGTCCGCACCCACCGAAAAGCCTTTGTTAAATATTACCTGACTCATTTCCGGCATAGTGGATACCTCTTCTTTTACGTCCGGATTTGTACTTATAGTATCGTTTTCATTGACATTCAACCTGTGCGGGATAAAGCCCAGGGAAGCGATCTGTTCCTCTAATTCTTTAATCCTCTTTTCAGCGGATTCAGCCCGCTGGCGCTCCTCAAATATAGCGTCCATGATCAACGTTCTTTCCTTCATATAATCCGACCTCCATTCCTC
>JAFSXN010000061.1 GCA_017444015.1 Lachnospiraceae bacterium
ACGAAACGCATTTTAAGAGTTTGGAAAGAGAATTTGAAGAAAAAGGTTTGGAAAAAGGTTTGGAAAAAGGTTTGGAAAAAGGCCGGGAAGAGGGCTGGAAAGAGGGCCGGAAAGAGGGCCGGAAAGAGGGCCGGAAAGAGGGCCGGAAAGAGGGCCGGAAAGAAGGTCGGAAAGAAGGTCAGATAGAAAATACTATAGATAACTTTAAAGAATTTGGTCAGAGCAAAGAAAGCACCATAGAAAGGCTGATTCAGAAATTTGGATTGTCGCCGGACGAGGCGCGGAGTAAAGTTAACATGTTGTGGTGATAAAATGATCTCGCTAAATAAACGTAAAGCCCGAATCGCAGAATGCAGTGCGACGGGCTTTTTTCATAGCAGAGCTAAGGACGCAAGAGTCAACGTATACTTTACAGGTACGGTAGCGGATCCTGAAACCGTAGAGATCAAGAATGCGGATTCGTCGTATTACAAGATCACGGAGACGAGGACGTTAGGCGGCTATACCTCAGTTGAGATCGGTATCAATGAGGATAAGATCAAGACAGCCGATGACTTCAAGGAAGCCAAGAAGAACAACAAGCTGACCTTTATCTTAAAGAACAGCAACTTCGAGACAGGTGATGACACGGCAGAGATGAAGCCGTTTACCTTAAAGGTAAGCGATAAGCTGCCGACCTACACGCTGACCGTTAAGAAAGCGGACATCTATACAGGCTCCGGAACTGTTATTACAACAGAGAAGAACGGCCTGTTCGATAACGATGACCTGACGGTAACCTATGTAACGGAAAAGAACAAGACAACCTACAACGAGAAGATTGCGGCGCACCGCGAAGAAAATAAGGTTGAGGTAACCGTTGACTCTGGCTTTACGGATGAAAAGAAGGGCTGCCTGCTTGTTACGGATTCCAGCTGGGTAGACGGCGCAGGCGTATGGTTATCCTTCCCTGTGGCGGCTAAGACCACAAAGAATCTGAAGCTGGTACTTTCGAAGAAGTCAATGACCTTAAATACCAACGAGGCTACTCTCGGACAGCAGACCGGTACGACAGCGCTTACCCTGACGGACGGAGCGATCCCTGCAGGAGAGATCGGATATACGATCTATGAAGGAAGATCCACGGTCGATCCTTCAGTCTCGCCTCTTGATATAACGATTGATTCTGAAGATGGTAGCGTAAAAGTACAGGCGACCGAAAATGCACTTAATAATGGTACCTACAAGGTGGAGTTTGCGGAGACCGGAGATACGAAGCAGACAGACGGAAAGGCAGTAGTCCTGACCGTAAAGACGACCGATAAAGCTCCGGTTCTGTCGGCAAGCCTTAAGGGTAAGTTAGACCTGATAGCAACGGATGCGGCAGTCTATGTCATTCCGAAGCTGACGAACTACGATGGCGATTACATCCTGGAATTCGCGAATGATGCGGATGCGGCAAAGGGCTTAACGCTTGACGGGAAGGATGGACACTGGGCTCTGATCAAGGATAAGGCAGACAGCATGCTTTATCAAAAGGGCAACATCGAAGTAACCATCAAGGCAGTTGACACCTCAGGTAACGAGATCGCTAAGATGAGCAAGAGCCTGAAGGTACCGGTAGCGGCAGGAAAGTTCACCGCGAGCGGAACGATGGTCAATCTGGACGGTACAGATGTGACATCAGCCGAGAGTAATATCGAGGGTATTTACGTATACTCGATTTACGATGCGAACGGAAAAGCCAGCAAGGCATTCATCACCTTTACCGGCGAAGCGGTTGAGCTGAGCAACTTTAAGGGCCAGAAGGACAAGATCGACGTAGGGCGTGATGATACGACTGCGGACGGTGTTGTAAAGCTGACGAAACTTAGCAAGTTCAAGACCGGAGCAAAGAGTACGGTAACGGTATCTGTAAAGCCGATGCTCTATGTGGATGGCAAGTATCAGGCACCTGCGGATACGAGCCTAAAGGCCGTAAACGCGAAGATCCAGGTAAAGGCGAAGGTAAAGTAAGCCGCCTGGAGTTCTAAGTAAGGTTCCTTTGTAGTAGGAATATAAAATATCCAACAGAGCGGTTCCCGGAGGGACCGCGCAGGATTTACCTGTAAATCCTGCATGAAAGAATCGCGAAGCGATTCTACCTAAAGGGGCGTGCTTCGACGGGAGCACGCCCCGCATTCTTTATAAAGGTCAGAACGAAGATGGAAAGATCAGATAACGTAACAAAAAATAAACCAGAGAGCCACGCAAATACAAAAGCTGAAATATACGATCGTTATTCGAGGCGCAGAGACGAGCTTGGCTATAAGAATGCCCAGGTAGCGAGGCTAGCGGGGATCGGGCAGTATGACCTTACGAAGTGGAAGAAGGGGGAGTATATGCCGGGAGCGAAGAAACTCCTTGCAATCTGCGAGGTTCTTGGGATCGATCTGAAGTGGCTCTTGACCGGGGAGGGAACGGAGTATAAGGATGGAACCGTTGCCCAAGGAAATGGTCTGCAAAACGAACCGGGCAGCATCCAACAAAAGAGGATCGCAAGGTCTGAAGCAGAGAAAGTCGAGAACGTAGAAGTAGAAGAAGTAGGGCAAATCGAGAACGCAGAAGACCCCTTCTACCGGGAAACGATCGAGGCCCTGAAGCGGCTGTCTCCCGTAAAGCGTAACCTGATCATTGCCCTGATCGCTGCCTGCGCGGAAGATACTCTTCAAGAAAAGTATAAGCATATCTGATTATCTTATAAGCATAAGCATAAGCATATCTGATTATCTTTCTGTTGAAAATCTGTACCGGACATGCTACTGTGATCCGGCAGATAAATATCAAATGGATCCACATGAGATCACGTTAGTAACTCAATTCTGGCGACTACATTTCGCCGAAAAAGTCCATTGCATTAGTAATACTGACATTTTATAATTAAAGGAGGAGTTGAATGAAGAGGATCGACTGGCATGCCGGCTTTGTAAGCGCGATGAAGCTGGTATTCTTGGCAAATATTGCGCAAAAGCAAGGAGGGAAACGGTATGTGCGAAGCGATCAACGAATTATTTGCGGAAGAGACAGCGGCAGAAAGAAAGAGAGCTGATGAGGCAGAAGAAGAACTGGTCTATACAATGAGTGAACTCAACTACACAAGGGGCAAGCTGACCGATACCGAAGGCAAGCTGACCGATACCGAGAGTAAGCTGACCGATACTGAGAGGAAACTGATTGATATGGAGAGCAGATTGAAGGAGGCGTTGGCTGAAATCGTACGCCTTAAAGAGTCGGTGAATTAATGGATCCTGTCCGGTTGCTCCCATACAGCTTTATTTATAAGGAAAGGAATTCCAATGTCTTTCGTACACCTCCATACCCATACGGAGTATTCGCTCTTAGATGGGTCGAATAAGATAACTGAATATATCAAGCGGGTCAAGGAGCTGGGAATGAATGCCGCGGCGATCACGGATCACGGCGTTATGTACGGTGTGATCAACTTCTATAAGGAAGCGCTCGCCCAGGGGATCAAGCCCATCATCGGCTGCGAGGTCTACGTAGCTCCGGGTTCGCGGTTTGACAGAGAGCCGGGAGGGCAGGAGAATGACAGATATTACCACCTGATCCTTTTGGCGGAGAACAACACCGGCTATTCCAATCTGATGAAGATCGTAAGCATCGGTTTTACCGAGGGCTTTTATTATAAACCCAGGGTCGATATGGAGACGCTTGAGAAGTATCATGAGGGTCTGATCTGCCTTTCCGCATGCCTTGCGGGGGAGGTCCAGCGGGAGATCGTCCGGGGTAATTTTGACGCGGCAAGGGCTGCCGCCCTTCGTTACAGGGACTGCTTCGGAAGCGGGAATTACTTTCTTGAGCTTCAGGATCACGGGATTGCGGAGCAGAAGAAGGTCAACCAGACGTTGGTAAGAATGAGTAAGGAGCTGGATATTCCCTTAGTCTGTACGAATGACTGCCACTATACCTATAAGGAGGACTGGGAAGCCCACGATATCCTGCTCTGCCTCCAGACAGGGAAAAAGCTGAACGATGTGGACAGACTGCGCTACGAAAAGGAAAAATTCTATGTCAGGTCCGAGGAGGAGATGCGGGCTCTTTTTCCTTATGCGCCGGAGGCGATCGAAAATACCCGGAAGATCGCGGATCGCTGCAATGTCGAGATCCGGTTCAAGGAGAACAAGCTTCCGCATTATGAGGTACCGGAGGGCTATACCTCTCTGGAATATCTGAACAAGCTCTGTGAGGATGGACTGGCAAAGCGCTACGGCGACAGAGCTGAGGAGATCAGGGATCGGCTGAACTATGAGCTTAGGGTCATCGAAAATATGGGCTTTGTCGATTATTTCCTGATCGTCTGGGACTTTATCCATTACGCGAAGCAAAACGGGATCGCGGTGGGGCCCGGTCGGGGCAGTGCCGCAGGCTCGGTCGTTTCCTACTGCCTTGAGATAACGGATATCGATCCGATCCGGTATGATCTGCTGTTTGAGCGGTTTTTGAACGAGGGCCGGGTGACCATGCCGGATATCGACGTGGACTTCTGCTTTGAACGAAGGCGGGAGGTCATCGAATACGTCAACCGCAAGTACGGCGAGGAAAAGGTCGTTCAGATCGTGACTTTCGGTACGCTGGGAGCAAAGGGCGTGATCAGGGATGTCGGACGGGTAATGGATCTGCCGTATTCCTACTGTGATTCTATCTCCAAGATGGTGCCGGAGGAGTTAAATATTACGCTGACGCAGGCGCTTGAAAATAATGATTTCCGAAAGAAGTATGACGAGGATGAGGTGATGCGCCGGCTGATCGATATGAGCTTAAAGCTGGAGGGTCTGCCGAGGAATACCTCGATGCATGCGGCGGGAGTCGTAATCTGCCCGGAGGCGGCGTATGAATATGTACCGCTTTCCCGCAGTCCTTCGGACGGAACGATCACGACCCAGTATACCATGACGACGTTAGAGGAGCTGGGACTTTTGAAGATGGATTTCCTTGGCCTTCGGACCCTGACGGTCATTCAGAACGCCGCAAGACTGGCTTCGGAGTCCTCTGGAAAGCTGATCGATATGGCGCAATTGGACTATGAGGATAAGGCGGTCTATGACTTTATCGGGACAGGACGGACCGAGGGGGTTTTCCAGCTTGAAAGCGGCGGGATGAAGAGCTTTATGAAGGAGTTAAAGCCCGGGAGCTTAGAGGATGTCATCGCGGGGATCTCGCTGTATCGTCCGGGCCCTATGGACTTTATTCCGAAATATATCAAGGGAAAGAATTCCGAGAGTGAGATCACCTATGACTGTCCGCAGTTGGAGCCGATCTTAAAGCCGACCTACGGATGTATCGTCTATCAGGAGCAGGTCATGCAGATCGTCCGGGACCTGGCCGGCTATTCCATCGGGCGCAGCGATAAGGTTCGAAAGACCATGTCCAAGAAGCACGAGGACAAGATGGCCCTGGAACGGCAGATCTTTGTCTACGGCAAGGAGGAGGAAGGGATCCCCGGCTGTATCAAAAACGGGATCGACGAGGCGGTGGCCAATAAGATCTTCGATGATATGTCGGATTTCGCGAAATACGCTTTCAATAAATCCCATGCGGCTGCCTATGCGGTCGTCGCCTATCAGACCGCGTGGCTGAAGCTCTACTATCCGGTGGAGTTTATGGCGGCGCTGATGACCTCTGTGATCGATAATATCAAGAAGGTGACCTTCTATATCTATACCTGCAAGTCTATGGGGATCGAGGTACTTCCGCCGGATATCAATGAGGGCGTGGGAGACTTTTCGGTTTCGGACGGCAGGATCCGCTATGGTCTGGCCTGTGTCAAGAGCGTCGGAAAGGCCGCCATCGACCAGATGGTACGCGAGCGGGAGGCGAACGGGAAATTCCGGGATATCGGGGATTTTATCGAGCGCTTTAACGGCAGGGATATTACGAAGCGGACCCTGGAGGCCCTGATCAAGGCTGGTGCCCTAAGCTGCCTCGGAGGGACCAGAAAGCAGTATATGGATGTCTATCAGGGGCTGATGGACGATGCGGCGAAACGGAAGAAGGAAAGGCTGTCCGGACAGCTCTCTCTTTTTGATCTGGGGGATGGGGAGCTGAAGAACAGTATGAGCGTTCCGCTGCCGGATATCGGAGAATACGACAGGGATACGCTGTTACAGTTTGAAAAATACTATCTCGGTGTTTATGTTACGGGGCATCCGCTGGATTCCTGTATGGAGCTCTGGAAGAAGAATGTGACCAGATCCGCCTCGGATTTTGCTTACGATGATGAGACGAAAAAGGCAAAGGTCAGAGATGGGGAAAAGGTGACTGTCGGGGGTCTGATCAATTCCCTCCGGATTTCCTATACGAAAAAGGGACAGACCATGGCGAGGCTGGTTCTCGAGGATCCGTCGGGGGAGGTCGAGGTGATCGTCTGGCCGAATGATTATGAGAAGTATTCCTCCTATCTGTTTGAGGACAATAAGATCTTTATCAGAGGCCGGGCTTCGACTCAGGATGAACGGGATGCCCAGGTGATCAGTGATGAGATCCTTCTCTTTGATGAGATCCCGAGGAAGCTTTATCTCAGGTTCGCGACTATGGATGATTTTAAGAGCCATGAGACAGAGCTTTATGATACGATCCGGTTGTCGGATGGGAAGGATAGAATTATAATTTATGATGCGTCTACAAAGAAGATAAAGATGCTCCCGGATAATATGAGGGTCCTTGCGGACGACAGTTTGCTCGAAGCCCTTAGGGAAAAATTCGGGATGGAAAATGTAGAGGTTGTTTAGTTAATATTCGCGGCTCAAAGGGTCGTAAATTTTTAACGGTGTTTAACGAGGAGGAAGCGGATGGCAAAGGAAGTAAATACGATCGGAGTACTGACCAGCGGAGGCGACGCGCCGGGAATGAATGCCGCGATCCGGTCCGTTGTCAGAAGGGCGATCTCGAACGGGAAAAAGGTCAAGGGGATCCAGAAGGGCTATCAGGGGCTGATCAATGAGGAGATCTCCGATATGTCTCCGAGAGATGTCTCGGATATCATTCAAAAGGGCGGTACGATCTTAAGGACTGCCAGATGCGAGGAGTTTAAGACGGAGGAGGGTCAGGAGCTCGGCGCGGAAATGTGCAAAAAGCACGGGATCGACGGACTGATCGTGATCGGCGGAGATGGCTCCTACCGTGGGGCGCAGGCGCTTTCAAAGCACGGGATCAATACCATCGGACTTCCGGGAACGATCGATCTGGATATCGCCTGTACGGATTATACCATCGGCTTTGATACCGCGATCAATACGGCGATGCAGGCCATCGACAAGATCCGGGATACCTCTTCCTCTCATGAGCGCTGCTCGATTGTTGAGGTCATGGGGCGGGGCGCCGGTTATATCGCGCTGTGGTGCGGTGTCGCCGGAGGCGCGGAGGATATCCTTCTGCCGGAGAAGTATGAGTTCAATGAACAGGAGATCATCAATCATATCATCGACAACCGGAAAAAGGGCAAGACCTTCCATCTGATCGTTAACGCGGAGGGGATCGGACATTCGACCTCTATGGCCAGAAGGATCGAGGCTGCGACCGGGATCGAGACGAGAGCGACGATTTTGGGGTATATGCAGCGCGGCGGCTCGCCGACCTGTAAGGATCGTTTCTATGCTTCGATGATGGGGGCCTACGCGGTGGATCTGCTCTGCCAGGGAAAGACGAACCGCGTCGTCGGACAGAAGAACGGGGAGTGGAAGGATTTTGATATTGATGAGGCGCTGGCGATGCAGAAGAATATTTCGGAATTCGAGTACAGCGTGAGCCGGTCGTTGTCCATATGAGCGTATAAACCGCGAGGCAAGGGAAACCGGATGCGTATGGTCTGCTTGCAGACCGATACGCGTGTGGTTTCCCTTGATGAGTGTAACGGACACCGAAAGAGCGAAGCTCTTGAGGTGCTCGCGGTTATAAAGGCGCAGGGCCGGAATATTAAAGTGAAGAGTTATGATAACAAGTGTTACTAATCCTCGATTAAAGAATATCACTAAGCTTCTTTCGCTTTCGAAGGAGCGCCGTAAGCAGGGCCTTTACGTCATTGAAGGCCCTAAGCTGTTTCTGGAGGCTTTTGAGGCTGTGCCGGAGAGCCTTGGAGAGGTATATATATCGGAGAGCTTTTCGGAAAGGCTGGAAGGTCAGGATATGTTTTCCGGTCCGCAGCAGGAGAAACTTCGGTCAGCTCTCTTAAAAACAGGGTATGAAACGGTCTCCGATGCGGTATTTAAGAAGCTTTCGGATACTAAGACGCCGCAGGGGATCGTGTGTGTGGTCAGAGGTGCGGAAATATCCTTTGAGCCTGAACGGTCGAAGGAGGAGCTGTTCTCGAAAGAAAAGGATTTGCTTTCGGGAGATGGATCATCTGTAACCGGGCAGGTACGCTCCTTTCGGTGTCTTCTGCTGGAGGGGATCCAGGATCCCGGAAATTTCGGGACGATGATACGGACGGCGGAGGCAGCAGGCTTTGATCTGATTGTAGCGGACCACGGAACCGCCGATCTGTATAATCCCAAAACGATCCGGTCGACGATGGGGTCGGTTTTCCGGATGAGGGTAGCTTACGCGGCTGATTTCCCGGGAGCGATCTCTTTTTTGAAAGAAAAGGGTGTGACGGTCTACGCTGCGCATCTTTTGGGAGAGAATTTTTACGACGAGGAAGAATACGCGGAGAAAACGGCGATTTTAATAGGAAATGAGGGGAAGGGGCTGAGCGCGGAAGTTTCCGCCCTTGCGGACCGGCTGGTCAGGATTCCGATGCAGGGAAAAACGGAGTCGTTAAACGCCGCTGTCGCCGCCGCGCTGTTGATGTTTCAGAGCAGGTATATACTCGCGAACGCAATTAATTGCCGTTTTTGATAAAGTAAATGTACTGAAATTGCGTTTGCGAGTCTGGTTGATCGGCAACGAAAAGTGTTAACCAGTATAAATTATGACGACACGGACAGTTTGTTCGGGATGCAGAGTCGGTATATAGTTGTAACTGCCCAGTCAGCCGCTTGCAGACTTGCGAGTGGCGTACCAATAAAGTAGCAGAGCCAGGCAGCCGGGCGCGCAGCCCTTGGTTGCAAAGCAACCAACGGGGCACTTCAAATGCGCAGGCTGCCCCGGCTGCCGTATCTGCCCAGGGTAACTGGGCAGATACATATAGTTTCAGTAAAAGCAGCAGGAGGAAGAGTATGAAGTTTGGGATCATTGGATTAGGGAATATGGGAAGCGCGATCCTCTCGGGGATCCTTAAGAACGGAGTGCTTGCCGCAGATGATATCATCGGAGCCGAGGTCAACAGCGAGAGACGCTTTGCAATCGGAGAGGAAAGCGGGATCGAAACGACGGGCGTAAGCAGGGAGGCAGCTGAAAAAAGCGATATCCTTCTGCTTTCGGTCAAGCCGCAGGTCTATGAGACAGTGATCGGCGATATCAAAGAGGTAATCCGGCCCGAGCAGATCATTATCTCGATCGCGCCCGGAAAGACTATCGCCTGGCTCGCAGAGAAGTTTGGAAAAGAGCTGAAGCTTGTCCGGTGTATGCCGAATACGCCGGCGCTTGTGTTAGAGGGCTGTACCGGGGTGTGTAAAAGTCCGTTGGTGACGGAAGAGGAATTTGAAACCGTTCTCAAGCTGCTGCAAAGCTTTGGAAAGGCGTATCAGGTCGAGGAAAAGCAGATGGACGCGGTCGTTGCTATCAGCGGAAGCTCACCGGCTTACGTCTTTATGCTGATCGAGGCGATGGCGGACGCAGGCGTAGCGGAGGGTCTGCCCAGGGCGAGTGCCTACGAATTCGCGGCACAGGCGGTCTTAGGGAGCGCGAAGATGGTCCTTGAAAGCGGAAAGCACCCGGCGGAGCTTAAGGATATGGTCTGCTCTCCTGCCGGAACTACGATCGAGGCGGTAGAGGTTCTTGAGGAGAAGGGATTCCGCTCCGCGATCATTGAAGCGATGCGTGTCTGCGCGAAGCGCTCGAGGGAGCTGTAAATAGCTGTTTTCCATTGGTCAGAAGCCGAATCTGATCAGCTGTAAACGTTCGCCGGAAGGATTTTCTGCCCGATTTGACAAATGGGGATAACTTTGTTACAATAACTTTGAAATGTTACAAAGTTATTACAAATTGGGAAGTGTATTTTTTAAGGTCCGGGATGACTGGACGGTTATGTTTTAAGAGGTGTACCGTGAAAAGCGAAATGCATACTTTGATTGCGATAGCAGCGGTAATCGTTGTGATCGCAGGGGTTTGGGGGAGTATGCAGCTTGTTCCCGTGTTCAGGGAAGGTAAGAACAAGGAGGCCGCGGGATTTACTGAGAAGGTAATAGCCAGAGAAACGACAGACGGAAAGGGTATGCCTGCCGTTGAGTTGTCAGTTGAAAGCGAAAAAAGTACGGATATTACGCCGCAGCTGATGTTTTCCGAGTCGAATGAAACGGGAAGGGTATCGGAGCTGAGCGCTTCCGGCACCGTAGCCGGGATCAGCTATGAGAGGCTGGTTATGGCAAATGTTCTGGAGGCGGTGAATATCAGAGAAGAGGCTTCCGAGAATTCGGCGATCATCGGAAAGCTCTATAAGGGATGCGGCGGAGAAATCATCGAGAAGGGTGATGATTGGACAAGGCTTAAGACCGGTGAGGTCACGGGCTATGTGAGCAACGACTATCTTCTGTTTGGAGAAGAGGCGGCGGAGCTTGCTGAAACGGTCGTTACAAGGGTGGCGACTTCTACGACCTCCTGCCTGCGGGTGCGTACGGAGCCGAATGAGGACTCCCGTATCCTGGGGCTTTTAGCGGAGGGAGATAAGATCGACGTTCTCGAAGAGGAGGGCGACTGGGTAAAGACGGAATATTCCGACGGGACCGAATGCTATGTTTCGGCGCAGTATGTCTCTATTGAAGTAGAGCTTCCTTACGGCGAGAGCATGGAAGCGATACAGAAGCGCGAGGAAGAGCAGAAAGCGCAGCAGAACAAGGTTTCGAAGGAGGAGGCAAAGAAGGCAGGGTCTTTGGGGACTTCAAACGCGGGAACCCAGTCGGGTCTGCCGCAGAGTACGACTCCTGCCATCAGCGCGGATAATGTCAATGATGTTTATCTGCTGGCGGCGCTGATCCAGTGTGAAGCGGGCAACGAGATCCACGAAGGCCAGGTGGCGATCGGGGATGTTGTTATGAACCGGATTCGGACCGGGAGGTACGGATCGAGTGTCTATTCCGTCGTCTATGCGAAGAGTCAGTTCGGACCGGCAGGGAGCGGGATGGTCGCTCAGGTTTACGCCAATGGACCCAAGGCCAGCTGTATCGCGGCCGCGCAGGAGGCGATGTCGGGCGTGAACTATATCGGGACCGCAACGTCTTTCAGGAACGTTAATTCCGGACACGTCGGGGTCGTTGTCGGGAACCATGTATTCTGGTAAGGGTTGAAATTGAATATTAATATGTGTTATAATGACTTTATGAAACAGGAAAGCAACCGCCCACAAGGTGTGGTTAGCCTCCTTTGATGGAAAAAATGCCTACTCAGGACCGGCTAAGTACAAGAGTAGGCATTTGTTTATTTCCGCTGATTTATACTGGTTAACGCTTTTCGGTGCCGATTAATCGGACTCGCAAACGCAATTTCAGTACGTTTGCGTTATCAGAAACGGCAATTAATTGCGTTCGCGAGTATATTTTATAAGGAGCCAATATGAGCCTCAAAGGACGACATTTTTTAACATTAAAGGACTTTACAAAGGAAGAGATATATGAGTTCCTTTCGCTTGCGAAGGAGCTTAAGGATAAGAAGAAACAGGGGATCTTTGACCGGGTATATCAGGGAAAGAATATCGCGCTGATCTTTGAAAAGACGAGTACGAGGACCCGCTGCTCCTTTGAGGTGGCGGCGCACGATATGGGGATCGGGACGACGTATCTGGATTCGATCCAGTCCCAGATCGGTAAGAAGGAAAGTATCGCGGATACCGCAAGGGTCCTCGGAAGAATGTTTGACGCAATCGAGTACCGCGGCTACGGGCAGGAGATCGTAGAGGAGCTTGCGAAATATGCCGGGGTCCCGGTCTATAACGGTCTGACGAATGAATATCACCCGACGCAGATGTTAGCGGATATCCTGACAATACAGGAGCATCTCGGAAGCCCGGAGGGGAAGAAGCTGGTTTATCTGGGTGATGCCAGATATAATACAGGGAATTCCCTGATGATCGTATGCAGCAAGTTAGGCATGCACTTTGTCGCCTGCGCGCCTGCAAGGAGGTATTTTCCGAATGAGGCTCTGGTAGACGAATGCAGAGAGTACGCGAAGGAGTCCGGAGGGACTATTGAGTTCATTACCGATCCGATGGAAGCGACGAAGGATGCTGATGTTATCTATACCGATGTCTGGGTATCCATGGGAGAGCCGGCGGAGGTCTGGGAGGAGCGGATCCGGGATCTTACTCCCTATAAGGTTACGATGAAGCTGATGGATAACGCGAAAGAAAACGCTATTTTCCTGCACTGTCTGCCCTCCTTCCACGATCTGAAGACGGGGATCGGAAAGGAAATGGGAGAGCGCTTCGGGCTGACGGACATGGAGGTCACGGACGAGGTCTTTGAAAAGTATGCGGATGTGGTATTTGATGAGGCGGAAAACCGGATGCATACGATCAAGGCGGTCATAGCGGCGACCCTGGGGTAAGAGGTAACTGCCCAGTCAGCCGCTCGCGGACTTGCGAGTGGCGTACCAATCAAGTAACAGGGGCAGGCAGCAAGGTCAATCAGCATGGCAGATATCAGAAAGCGCAGCTCCGGGGCTCTGAGTCATATATGAAGAAGGAATACCTGCTTTATCTGAAAAATTATCTGAAGAAAGAGAGCTTTTATATTGATATTCTGAGTGTGATACTCGGGATCCTGATCATCGCGGTGGCTCTTACTGCCGTGATCGGAAACAGGACCTCTCTTTTAAAAGCGGTCTTCGGGCTGTCCCTCTTTGTTGCCGTGATCAATGCCTGCAAGGGCTTTTTAAAGCAGACGCCGACAAAGCTGATCTATGCGGGTATCTCCGTTGCCTTAGTCATCGTTTGGATCTTTTCCCTGATCCGGTTATAAAAAGAGAGTAAAGGAAGCAAAATGATAACGGTTCTCTGCGGCGCGAACGCTTACGAGCAGAAATATTATTTTAATGAAGATTTTAACGGGCTGCCCGCTGCGATCAAGGATGAGCTCCATATTATCTGTGTGCTGTTTACCGAGGAGATCGGCGGGATATTTACGATCTCCTTTGACGAGAAGGGAGAGGTCTTCCTGTCGACAAACGCGGATGAGGAGGATATCCTTTACGATGAGATCGGAAGCGCGCTTATGATCAAGGAGGTCCAGAGAAAAAGGCGGAAATTGTTCGAGTCGCTGGAGACGTTCTATAAGGTTTTTGTACTTCATGACACTTCGGTCCTTCTCGAAGAGGAGGATTGAAAGAATTTCAGGGCGAGTCGCGCGGCTGTTCTGAAGTCAGGGCTTTCGGACAGTTTTATAATTGAGAGAGGTTAATTATTATGATCCTTGCGATCGATGTCGGAAATACTAATATTACGCTGGGAGTCTTTCAGATCTCGGAAGGGGCGGCAGGAAAAAGCAGGAAAATTGCCGCAACGTTTAGAATTACGACGAAAATACCCAGAACTTCGGATGAGTATGGCATTATGATGCGGGAAATGCTCTCTTTTGAAGGGATTGATCCGAAGGAAATTCAGGGTGTGATCATCGCCAGCGTCGTTCCGAATGTTATGCATTCCTTAAACAGCGCGATCATAAAATATTTCAAGCTGACGCCGCTGATCGTCGGCCCCGGCATCAAAACAGGGATCCGGATCGATACGCCGAATCCGAAGGAAATCGGGCCGGACCGGATTGTCGATGTCGTAGCCGCCTATGAAATGTATGGAGGCCCGGTTTTAGTCATTGATTTCGGAACCGCGACAACCTACGATCTTGTTACCAGAGACGGAAGATTTACGGTGGGGATCACCGCACCGGGGATCAGGATCTCTGCGAAGGCGCTCTGGGAGGATACGGCAAAGCTGCCGGAGATCGAGATCGTCAAGCCGAAGTCGATTCTTGCGCAGGATACGATCTCGAGTATGCAGGCGGGTCTGATGTATGGGCAGATCGGGCAGACCGAGTATATTATCAGACAGGTCCGAAAGGAAACGGGTTATGATGATCTGAAGGTTGTGGCGACAGGAGGACTTGGGCGGCTGATCAGCGACGAAACAAAGGAGATTAAAGAGTATGATCCCGATCTGACGCTGACGGGACTTGCAATCTTATATGATAAAAATAGGTGATGTAGAGTTGAAAAATCCGTGGATTCTGGCACCGATGGCAGGCGTTTGCGACCTGCCTTTTCGTTTGCTTTGTCTGGAAGAGGGCGCGGGTATGGTCTGTACGGAAATGGTCAGCGCGAAGGCGATCAAATATAGGAATAAGAATACTTATGAGCTGATGACATTAGGGGAGAATGAGCATCCGGTTTCCCTGCAGCTTTTTGGCTCGGATCCGGAGATTCTAGGGGAGATCGCCCGTCAGATCGAGGAGCAGTCCTTTGATATCCTGGATTTCAATATGGGCTGTCCTGTGCCGAAGGTCGTGAACAACGGGGAAGGCTCGGCGCTGATGAAGGACCCCGTCCTTGCGGGGCGTATCATTGAAAGTATGGCAAAGGCTGTAAAAAAGCCCGTTACGGTGAAGCTGCGGGCAGGTTTCTCCAAGGAGTCCCAAAACGCTCCGGAGTTAGCGCATATCGCTGAGGAAAGCGGGGCGGCGGCGGTCTGTATACACGGCAGGACGAGGGAGCAGTACTATTCCGGCGAAGCGGACTGGGAGATCATCGCAAAGGTCAAGAGCAGGGTTTCGATCCCTGTGATCGGAAACGGAGACGTAAAGGATCACGCTTCCGCAGTCCGGCTGATGGAAAGCACGGGGTGCGACGCGGTGGCTGTCGGCCGGGCGGCAAGAGGAAATCCCTGGATTTTTAAGGAGCTTACCGCCGGGGCAGCAGGCGAAGCATATACTCCGCCGAGCGATACGGAGGTTGTTGAGATGATCCTGAAGCACGCGGCGGAGCTTTGCGCCTTTAAGGGCGAGTATACCGGGATCCGGGAGATGCGAAAGCATACCGCCTGGTATCTGAACGGAAGAAAGTATGCCGCAAGGCTTCGGGAAAAGCTGTGCCAGGTGGAGAGCCTTGAGGAGTTGAAGGAAATTCTGAGTGGATGGGCGGAGCGTTGAAAAAAGGACTGGACGATCCTGCGATGCGGGAGATCCTCTTTGAGACGGTCGAGGGGGAATATGAGAGCAGGGGCGAGCCTGTGCGGGTGTTCGAGGAACTGGTGATCGGAAAGAGCCGGGCGGACGCGATCATTGTAACAAGGGACGCGATCCTTGGGTTTGAGATCAAGAGCGACCGGGACAGCCTTACCCGCCTTGAAAAGCAGGTCCATAATTATGACCGGTTCTGCGATTACTGCTTTATCGTCACCGGGCTGCATTTTCTGGACCGGATCGAGGAAAATGTTCCGTCGCATTGGGGAATTTATGATATACTGGAGGGTGACGAGGGAAAGCTGTTCATCGAAATGTACCGGGAGGCAATACGGAATCCCGCCGAGAGGCCGACGATCAAGCTGAAGAATCAGATGAATCTGCTCTGGCGCTCAGAGCTTTTGCAGATCGTCACGGAGTATCAGCTTACCGGATACAGCAGATTGAATAAATATAAGCTCCGGGATATGATCGTCGAGAAGCTGGGGAAAGAGGACGCAAAGCGCCTGACCTGCGACCTGCTGTTGAATCGGGATTATTCGATCTACAGGAAGCCGGAGATGGAGGACGGGCAAAAGGATGGCGCGCCGGCTGAAAAGAAAGTAAAAAGAAAGCGGAGAAGAAGAAAATCGAAGAAGAGCGGCAGTTGATCACATCAGTAGGTATGGAAACTGTAAAAAAGTTGAAAGAAAGGGGATAATGAGATGGCACAGAATCCGATAGTTACGTTTACAATGGAGAACGGGGATATATTTAAGGCGGAGCTTTATCCGGAGGTTGCGCCCCAGTCGGTGAATAACTTCATCAGTCTGATCAGGAAGGGCTTTTACAACGGCCTGACGTTCCACAGGGTCATACGCGGGTTTATGATCCAGGGAGGCTGCCCTGACGGAACGGGAATGGGCGGTCCGGGCTACTCGATCAAGGGCGAGTTTACGCAGAACGGCTTTAAAAACGATCTCCTGCATGATAAGGGAGTCCTTTCTATGGCAAGGAGTATGCTGCCCAATTCCGCGGGAAGCCAGTTCTTTATTATGCATGAGAAATCTCCGCACCTCGACGGCCAGTACGCTGCTTTCGGGAAGATCATCGAGGGCCAGGAGTTTGTGGATAAGATCGCGGAAACTGAGACGGATCGTTCGGATAAGCCGCTTGCGCCGCAGGTTATGAAGAGCGTTACGGTCGAGACCTTCGGAGTCGACTATCCGGAGCCGGAGAAGGCGTAAAAAGGCGTAAAATCGCCTGACAGTACGATTTTAAAGTTGACTTTTCTGCCAGAAAGACTATACTTTATTGAGCTATGAAAGTATCTGCCGGGATAACTGAGCAGATCACATTACAGGAAAGGCAATGTAATACTATAATTCCTGTAATAAGGGATTAAGGGAAATGTATCTTGTACTGGTAGTTCTCTGGATCATATTTAACGGACAATTTACGGTGGAAATACTGCTCTTCGGGCTTGGTATTTCCGCTGTAGTATACTGGTTTATGTGTAAGTTCCTGGATTTCAGCGTAGCTAAGGATCTCCTTATGCTAAAGGAGCTTATTTTATTTTTGTGGTACGCGGAAAACCTGATCGTCGAGATCCTGAAGGCGAATGTCCAGACCTTCCGGATCCTAATGAGCAATCAGTTCGAACCGGAGCCTGTCATCGTTAAGTTTCGTACGGATCTGGAAACAACGACGGCACGGGTGCTTCTGGCGAATTCGATCACGCTGACTCCGGGAACGATAACGGTGTCGCTGGAGGATAATGAGTATCTTGTACATTGTCTTGACAAGGAGCTGGCAGAGGGTATCGAGGATTCCTCATTCGTGAAGATACTTCATAAAATGGAAGAGCTGAGGGCCCGGAGCCGGAAATAGTACGAAGGCGAAACCGACAGCCTTCATTGCATAAAAGACAAAAACAGAAAAGAGTTCAATGATCAGTAACAATATTACAAATGCATTTTATCTCATAATACTCATTTTCCTCGGCGTTCTCCTGTTTTTCTGCCTGCTTCGGGCGATTCGGGGGCCGGAGGTAGCGGATCGGCTGGTGGCGACCAATATGATGGGAACGATCGTCTTAGTGATGATCTGTACGCTGTCGCAGCTGTTGAACGAAGCCTTTCTGATCGACGTAGCGATTGTCTATGCGCTGCTGTCCTTCCTTTCGGTCGTTTTGATTACGAAGCTCTATATGGGCGCGCACGCCGAGCATAAGGCCAATGTGGATGTCGACGCGGATCTGGAAGCGTATATCCTGAATCTGAAGAAGGAGGAGGCCTACCGGCAGGAGATGCATACGGCGGAGTATTATTACGGTGAGGTCATCGACGATATTATAATGGGAAGAAACGACGACGATGGTAGTAATTAACTGGCTGAGAATGGTAATCGGAATATCGCTTCTTCTCCTTAGCGCGACGGTTTTTACGATCGAGGTGATCGGCGTTTTCAAGATGAAGTATTCGCTGAACCGGATGCATTCCGCGGCGATGGGAGATACCCTTGGGCTGCTGTCCGGTCTGATCGGGCTGATGATCTTAAGCGGTTTCAATTTCGCGACGCTGAAGATGTTTCTGGTCCTGATCTTTTTGTGGTGTACGTCGCCGGTAGCGAGCCATCTGATCGCGAGAATGGAGTATTCTACCTTCGATAAGATCGCGGAACGGGCGGAATTTGTATCTGCCAAGGGGACCTGGGCAGATACTGCGGCCGGGGCAGCTTGCGCAATGGAAATGCCCCGGCCGCATGATCCCGGTACTTCATCGGCACGCCACTCGCAAGTCTGCGAGCGGCTGACGGGGCAGTTAGCGGAAAATTCCGATCTGACGGAGAACAGCGAGAGGAATTCTGTTTTGGAAGGGGAAGCTGCCCCTAAGGAGGCGGCATATTGTGAAACAAGTTCTGCCCCTGACGAAGCTGTATACAATGACGCGAACTCTGGCCCTGACGAGTCGATATATAACGACGTAAACTCTGCAGCCCATTCGGAAAAACCGGATGATTTGTCGGAAATGTTAGCCAGGTTTTAAACTTTTGCTACGCTGCCCGTCCTTTTGCGGAGCAAATGGCATTGTTCATAACTGTTTGGAAACTCACGGGTTATGGTTAGTTTCACCAGATTGTAACAGGAAACAATATATGAGAGTCTTTATTATCGTCTTATTTGTATTTTTGATAATATGTGCGGTAGCGGTCAGCTTCTCGAAGAATCTGCTGAACTCTATTCTGATCTATATGTCCTTCAGCCTGATCATGTCTTTGGTCTGGATCTCACTGGAGTCTCCGGACCTTGCCATCACGGAGGCGGCTGTCGGAGCGGGCGTAACGACGCTTTTGTTCTTCGGGTGCTTTAAGAAGATCGGCGCGATCAAGGAGGCGGAGATCGAGACGACAGAGGAGATCGAGGTCGATACCATACATGGCTATGAGAATGAATATATGTTAGAGTTCCTTCCGAAAGGAAAGGACGCGCCGAAGGCTCCTGAAACAGAGGAGGAGCGGGAGCGGAGGCAATCCGCTTTAGAGGCGATGCTTAGAGGATAATATGAGTAAACGAGTACCGGACGAAAAATATAAGAAATCGTTTTCCTACCGGTTTTTCCGGTGGCTTCGAAACGAGAGCGATCCTTATCTGGGACAGGTCGAAACTCAGATCAAGGAGCCGTACTCCATCGGGGAAGAGACGCTTCGCGAGCGCATGAGCGAGAAGCAGATGATGATCGAGGAGATCTACGATACGGACAACAACCGGCGGATCCTGCTCTTTCGTAAGGTCTACCGGGTGATCGCGGTCATCTTCTGTCTGATGCTGTTCGGGCTTCTGATTTATAACGTCTCTTATCTGCCGCCCATCGGCGATCCTGAAAACCCCGCGGACAACGAGGTTCCGAGACGGTATATCGAAAGCGGACTGCAGGAGACCGGCGCGATCAATATCGTATCGGGAATGATCCTTGATTACCGTGCCTTTGATACCTTCGGAGAATCCAACGTCCTGTTTATCGCGACGGTTACGGTCCTGATCCTGTTACGGATCGATTCGGGGCTGAAGAGGAAGAACCCGAAAAAATATGAGAATGAGACCAATGACAGAACCTATGAGCCTAAAAACGATCCGATCCTGCAGGGCGCGGCGAGGACGTTAGTTCCTGTGATCTTTGTCTGGGGGCTCTGCGTGATACTTAACGGCCATCTTTCTCCGGGAGGGGGCTTCTCCGGCGGCGCGATCATCGGAGCGGGGCTGATCCTGTATCTGAACGCCTTCGGCTTTAAGAAGACGGAGCGGTTCTTTGTGGAAAAGACCTATAAGATCGTAAGCTTCATAGCGCTGACCTTTTACTGTCTGGCCAAAAGCTACTCGTTCTTTACGGGGGCGAATCACTTGGAGAGCCATATTCCAAAGGGCGAGCCGGGCGCGATCTTAAGCGGCGGACTGATCTTTCCACTGGATATCTGTGTCGGCTTTGTCGTAGCCTGTACAATGTATACGTTTTACTGTATGTTTCGCAAAGGAGACTTTTAAATGGGAGCGAATCTCCTCAGCAATTATGGAGAAGCCGTGGCAATGCTTTTGTTCACGATCGGATTTTCGAATCTTCTTCTCCAGCAGAACCTGATCAAGAAGATCATCGGCTTGAATATCATGGATTCAGCGGTCTATCTGTTTCTGACCGAAAAGGGATACGTTACGGGCAGAGTCGCTCCGATCGTTACGGACGGGATTCAGGAGGTTACGGCCTACGTCAATCCGATCCCTGCCGGGCTTGTTCTGACGGGTATCGTTGTTTCCGTTTCGGTCTCGGCGCTTATGCTGTCGCTTACCGTTCAGCTCTATAAGCGATTCCATACCTTGAATCTCGATGAGATCTCGACAAGACTTCGAAGGGAAGAAGTGCGGGGAAGCCAGCCGGCAGTCGGAGCCGGACCCCTGCAGGGGAGGAATTAATGGATTTTATCAAAAATTTCCCGTTCTTCTCGATCATGCTCTCGATGTTTTCGGGGATCGTTACCTCGATGCTGCCGAGAAGGGCGGCAAAGTGGCTGAATTCAGCAATGATAACAGTTGTTTTTTTATTGTCGCTGACAGTCCTCTGGTATACGAACAAAACGGGAACCTTTTTCATTTATATGATGGGGCATTTTCCGGCGCCCTACGGCAATGAGATCCGGGCAGGGTCCTTAGAGGGACTCATGGCTTCGTTTTTCTCGATCATCATGCTGTTTTCGGTGGTCGGCGGACATAAAAAGCTCGACGAGGAGGTGGCCTTCGACCGCCATAACCTTTATTATATCCTCGTCAATATGATGTTGAGCTCCCTGCTGGCCCTTGTTTATACGAATGACCTGTTTACGGCTTATGTTTTTGTCGAGATCAATACGATCTCAGCCTGCGGACTGATCATGATCCGTCGGATCGGCAGGACCTATGTCGCGGCGGTCCGGTATATGATCATGAGCCTTGTGGGTTCGGGTCTTCTTCTGCTTGGGATCTCGATGCTCTATGATATCACGGGACATCTTCTGATGAGTGATATCAAGCTGCAGATCACAAAGATCGCGGCAAGCGGCCAGTACCATGTTCCCTTACAGGTTACGATCACTCTGATCTGCGTCGGTCTTGCCATCAAGAGCGCGTTGTTCCCGTTTCACGCCTGGCTCCCCGATGCCTACGGCTATTCGACGGTCAGCTCGGCTGCGATCCTGTCCTCGCTTGTTTCCAAGGGCTATATTTTTCTTCTGATCAAGATCATCTACCGTGTGGTCGGCTACGATGCTTTTTATATCACAGGGATCTTAAACGTGTTCTATGTCTTCGGTCTGCTTGGGATGATCGTGGGTTCGGTCCGGGCGATCCGCGAGAACGATATCCGCAGGATGATCGCTTACTCCTCCATTGCCCAGATCGGCTATATCTATATGGGCTTCGGACTGGCGACACAGTTTGGGATGGAGGCCTCGATTTTCCAGATCATATCCCACGGAGCGACAAAATCGCTTTTGTTCATCGCAGCCATCGGACTGACGGACGTTTCGGGCTATTCCAGGAAGTTTACCGATCTGACGGGCTCAGCCTACCGTAACCGGATCGCGGGGATCGGGTTCTTGGTAGGCTCGCTTTCCATGGTCGGTGTGCCGATGTTCTCGGGCTTTATCTCAAAGCTGCTGTTTGCCGAGGCCGGTATCCTGGTCGTAGGAAAGTCGATACCGACGCTCGTGGTCCTTGCGATCAGCGTGATCTTAAACGCGATCTACTTTATGAAGACCTGTATTAGGATCTATACGCCGGTCGACAGCAAGGAGGAGGCGGAAATCCTGGCATCGGGAGGCGTTTCGAAGAAGCAGGCGGCTCCTGAGGATACGGGGATGCGGATCTCCTACGCGCTTACCATCGTCGGCTTTATTCTTGTTAATCTCGTACTGGGCTGTATGTCCCAGCCGTTTTTGGATATCATTCATCAGGGTTTGGGAGTCTTTTCATAATGAACTTTTTCAGCTTTCGGGCGGACAATTTAAGCGTCCTTTTCATGGCGGTCATCACCGTCGTATTTCTGTGCGCTCTGATTTACTCGCCGGAGTATATGAAGGGCGAGAAGAAGTCCCGTCTGGTCCGGTACTATATCTGCTATTTTCTGACGTGGGCGGTCCTTATGCTGCTTTCCTGCGCGGCTTCCCTGATCACGTTTTATTTCTGCTATGAGCTGATGACGCTTGTTTCGTTTCCTCTGGTGTTGCATGAGCAGACCCACGAGGCGGTCATGGCGGGGCTCAAATATTTGCTGTATTCGCTCTGCGGCGCTTATATGGCTCTCTTCGGCCTGTTCTTTTTGAGCAGATACGCCGATGGTCTCGCGTTTCAGGCCGGGGGCAGCCTGAATCCGGAGCTTGTTTCGGGGCATGAGACGTTGCTCAGCTTTGTACTGCTGTTTATGATCCTGGGCTTTTCGGTAAAGGCCGGAATGTTTCCCATGCACGCCTGGCTCCCTACCGCTCATCCGATCGCTCCGTCCCCCGCAAGCGCTGTGCTTTCCGGTGTTATCGTAAAAAGCGGCGTTTTAGGGATCATCCGGGTCATCTTCTATGTCTTCGGCCCGGAGTTCTTTCGGGGGAGCTTCGTCCAGATGGCGGTGCTGATCCTGTCGCTTGTCACCATCTTTATGGGCTCGATGTTAGCGTATCGTGAAAAGATCCTGAAAAAGAGGCTTGCTTACTCGACAGTCAGCCAGCTCTCCTATATCCTGTTCGGTATTTTCTTACTCAACGAAGATGCTTTTGCCGGGTCGCTTCTGCATATTTTGATGCACGCCTTTATCAAGTCGGCGTTGTTTCTGACTGCGGGAGCGCTGATCCACTGCACAGGCTTTAAGGAGGTTGACCGGTTTAAAGGGATTGGTAAAAAGCTGCCGGGACTGATGTGGTGCTATCTGTTCTGCTCCTTATCCCTGATCGGTATCCCGCCCACAGGCGGTTTTTCAAGCAAATGGTATCTGGCGGCGGGAGCGCTGTCCTCCCGGATCCCGGTCTTTTCCTATCTGGGGCCGGTCGTGCTTCTGCTGAGCGCGCTGCTTACTGCCGGTTATCTTCTGCCGATCGCGGTAGACGCGTTCTTCCCCGGGAAGGGTTTTGATAACGCTCAATTTGCTCATTCCAGTGACTGCTCCGTCAGCCGCTCGCAGACTTGCGAGTGGCGTACCGATGAAGTATCGGGGTTAGGCAGTCGGGGCACTTCCAATGCGCAGGCTGCCCCGGCTGCCGTATCTGCCCAGGATAGCTGGGCAGATATTCATCCTCTGAGCCTGTCGATGCTCGCGCCGATCGCGGTGCTGACGGTTCTGGGAGTTGCCGTAGGAGTTTTTTGCGGACCGCTTCTTAATTATATCGGAGAAATTATCAGGCAGGCAGGAGGAATGGGACTATGAATCCGGGAATGATGTTTATAGCGATCCTTTTGCCGCTTGTTACGGGACTTTCGATCCCGTTGATCGGCTTTGGACGGTCGAGCTTTAAGGATAACGCGGATCAGGCCAGAGGGATTTATATCGAGATCATTGTATTAATAACATCTGTTATCGTTGCTCTTCTGCTGTTCCATACGCCGGAAGGATCGTTTGTTTTCGCCAGATTTACAAGATCCATCACGCTCTCGCTGCATATTGACGGGATGTCGAAGGTATTCGCGGGCGTTGTGGCCTTTTTGTGGCCGTTAGCCTCGCTCTATGCTCTGGAGTATATGACAAAAGATGAGAACGAGAATATCTTCTTTATGTTCTATACCATGACCTACGGGATCACGCTTGGTATCGCGTTTGCGGAGGATCTGTTCACGATGTACTTCTTCTATGAGCTGCTGACGCTCGTAACGGTGCCGCTGGTTATGCACAATCTTTCCAGAGAGGCGATTTTAGCCGGAAGAAGTTATCTGTACTATTCCCTGGGCGGCGCGGGCTTTGCCTTCATCGGACTGGTCTTCGTTCTGACCTACAGCTCGAATATCAACTTTCACTACGGCGGGGTCCTGAACCTGACCTTAGTAGCCGGCAAAACGAATGTACTGCTTTTAATCTACGTTCTGGCGTTCTTGGGCTTTGGCGTCAAGGCGGCGCTGTTTCCTTTAGGTGGGTGGCTTCCGAAGGCCTCGGTAGCTCCGACTCCTGTCACAGCGCTGTTACATGCGGTGGCGGTCGTAAACGCGGGAGCTTTCGCCATTATCCGGCTGACCTATTACAGCTTTGGCGTAGAGTTTCTGAAGGGGACCTGGGCGCAGAAGGTCGTTATGGCCCTCGCGCTGATCACAATCCTGTATTCCAGTTCCCGTGCGGTCAAGGAAACGCATATGAAGCGGAGGCTCGCCTGGTCGACCAGCAGTAACCTTTCCTATATCCTGTTCGGCGTGACGCTGATGTCGCCCATCGGTCTGCTGGGAGCCCTTTTGCATTTCATCGCTCACGCGTTTACAAAGATCTGCTCCTTCTCCTGTGCCGGAGCGATCATCCATGAAACGGAGCGGAGCTATGTTCACGAGCTGGACGGGCTGGCGTACAAGCTGCCGGTGGTCTTTTCGATGTTCGCGGTCTCGTCCCTCTCGCTGATGGGCGTACCGGGCTTTGCGGGCTTTATCAGTAAATGGTATCTGGCTTCGGCTGCGGTAGAATCGCAGAATGGCGAGGCATATTTCGGGGTCGTCGTACTTCTGATCTCAGCGTTGCTTACGGCGATCTATATGATGACAATGGTGGTAAGGGGCTTCTTCCCGGAGAAGGGCTTTGATGAGGGCTCCATCCGGGAGTACAAGGCGGCAGACTGGAAGATGCGTCTCCCGATCATTATCTTCGCGGTCATGGTCTTAGTGATCGGACTGTATTCGGGGCCGTTAATATCCTATCTGACAGGGATTTGTACGGGACCTGCCGGGTTCTGAATAAATATACTCAGGTACAATTATGGAACAGATGACTTTACATTTTGCCTTTGACGGCTTTCGTATACTGTATGCAGGGATCGCGACGGTGATGTGGCTCTGTTCGTTTCTGTTCTCGTTTGAATATCTGGGACGGGAAGAGAGCGGGCATCAGCATGCGTCTGCGTCAACTGTACCTAAAAAACTGTATTATATTTCCTTTTTCATAACCTTTCTCTCGACGGTCTGTGTATTTTTGTCCGCAGACCTCTATACCCTCTTTCTCTTTTTTGAGATCATGTCCCTGACTTCATATGTCTGGGTGGCTTTCGAGCAGGATAAGGAGGCGCTCAGAGCGGCGGAGACCTATCTGGCGATCGCGGTTATCGGCGGTCTGGTGATGCTGATGGGGATCTTTATGCTCTATGGGCTTACGGGAACAGTAAATATCGCGGAGCTTCGTAGCTATTGCAGCGATCTGCTTAGGGATGTTGAGGAGCAAAGGAGGCTTACCGGGCAGCTTAGCGGAGTATTTCAGGGAGCAAGGGGTCGGGAATTTCGGGACCTGTTTTCCGCGGGGATTTGCCTGCTTGTTGGCTTCGGCGCGAAGGCAGGAGCTTTTCCGTTACATATCTGGCTTCCCAAGGCGCATCCTGTAGCGCCCGCGCCGCTGTCGGCTCTGCTCTCGGGTATTCTGACCAAGGCCGGGATCTACGGTGTCCTGATCCTGTCCTGCAACCTTTTTATCGCGGAAGAGCTGTTTTCCAGCGTTGTTCTGGTGGTCGGGATCTTTACGATGTTAGTCGGAGCTGTGCTTGCGATCTTCTCGATTAATATCAAGCGGACCCTTGCCTGTTCCTCGGTCTCTCAGATCGGCTTTATCCTTGTAGGAATCGGGGTTTACGGGCTCTTAGGGGAGGAAGGGAATCTTGCGATCTCCGGGGCTCTGCTGCATATGGTGAATCATTCGCTGTTTAAGCTGGTCCTGTTTATGGCAGCAGGCGCGATCTTTATGAATGTGCACAGCCTCGATCTGAATGAGCTTCGGGGATTTGGGAGGAACAAGACATTACTGAAGCTGATCTTTGCCCTCGGGAGCCTTGGGATCATGTGTATCCCGCTGTTTTCGGGCTATGTCAGTAAGACACTGATCCACGAGGGGATCGTGGAATACTATGAGGGACTGGCCTCGGGGGAGATCGTTTCCCATCTGTTTTCCGCAGGGGCTATCCGGTTTACGGAGATTCTGTTCCTGTTCAGCGGCGGCTGTACGATCGCCTATATGCTGAAGCTGTTTGTGGCGGTCTTTGTAGAGGAAAATACGGACAGAAAGAGGCAGGCGGAATTTGACCGGATGGAGGGTTATACGAGGCCTTCCGGAGAGCAGGGGAAAGCAGGACGGTTTGGGGGCTTGTTCTCCGGCTCCTATATGACGCTTGTTTCCGGGCTTTCGCTTCTGATCCCGGCGCTTGTATTCCCGATCTTTGGTATCTTCCCGAAGACCTTTATGAACCGGATCGCTCTGCTGTGCACGGAGTTTCTTCATACGGAGCCGCTGTCGGTTTCCTATTATTCTCTTACGAATCTGAAGGGGAGCCTGATCAGTATCCTGATCGGGGTGGTGCTGTATTTCGGCGTTGTGAGGACTGTAACTATGAGGATGCAGCCGGACCGCCAGACTGAAAGCTCTGCGGCTTCGGGTCCTGCTATGAACGCTTCTGCGGTATCGGGCTTTGACGCGAAAGCGTTTTTCAGTCTGAAAAATAACGGGAAAGAATATGTAAACTGTCTGCCGGGTTGGCTGGATCTGGAGGACAGGGTTTACCGGCCGCTTCTTTTAGGGGTACTGCCCGCGGTGTTTGGCTTTATCTGCCGGATTCTCGACAGTCTTGTGGATTATCTCGTGGTCGGGCTTCGAAAGACGCTGTTTAAGGACAGCGAGATCCCGCACGAGCTTTCCGAAGGGACAAGTCTTACGCATCTGGCAGGGGTTCTCGCGGATAAGCTGACGGCGTTCTTTAACCGGACCTTCTGGCGGAGGAAGCCGCATGAGGAGATCGATCACTCACATCTGTTCGCGATGCGGCGGGAAGGGTTTATGGAAAATGAGTTCATTATTCTGAGGAGTATGTCCTTCGGGCTGATCATCTTCTGTTTGGGCCTTATGGCGACGGTGATTTATCTTCTTATGAGATAGACAATATAAAGTAAACCCCCATGCCGCATATGCTTGGCACCACCATAAATGAAACATGGCAGTCGGCAGGATATTTATAGTTGCGCGCCGAAGATTCTGGTGTATATTGGAATTATCGGCAAAGGTCGGTCAATTTTTGGAGCATATAG
>JAFSXN010000062.1 GCA_017444015.1 Lachnospiraceae bacterium
CAATAACGAAAAGGCTTGCCGTTTCGTTATTGAGTGCGCCGGATTCGGGCCGCTTTAAGCGGCATATTTCCTTACCGAATCCGTGCGCATCACTTTATACGGTTAACGAAAATCGGCAACGATTTTCGTTAACCAGTATAACCAGTATAACTGCCCGGGGTAACCGGGCAAATACAGTTAAAGAAACGATTCATGCAGGAAGCATCTGCGGCTCGGCGAGCTCAGGTGCTTCCTTTTCTGCTTCCCGGGTCGTATCTGCCCAGTTACGGTCTTCCTCTTTTTTCCCGTTATTTTGTTTTTTCTGGAGAAGAACGGGCGAAATGTCGGTTTTGTCACAGGCCTCGATGTAGAGATCAATATCCTCTGTGATATAGGATCTCCCATCGGATAACGGCTCGCAACAGCTGTAGATATACTCCAGGACCTCATACCTCTCAAAGAGAGCCATGGTCTGTCTGCCCGTCAGATTTTTGTCATACTTATACTGTTCGACGCAATACGTCAAAAAATTCCCCTCGCTGCTCATTGTTATACTCCCCTTTTTGTTCGGACCCCTTTTCCGAACGATACATCTCGTACAGCTCCTCCGCGGAGTGCTGCCAGAGATCATTTTCTTCTTTTTCCAGCCTGGCGTAAAGGTCAGAATTATAAAAGACCTTGCAGGCAGTGATCTCATCGAGCCCGTCCCGTTCCATGATCAGATGGACGATCTTCGGAACTAAAAGGACCATGATCACCTGGAATCGTTCCGCCTTCTTCATCGCCTGCTCCCGAGCATTCTTCCGGCTTCGGCAAGCTCTTCCTTCAGATACCGGATCATAGTTTTGATATGCTTTTTATGCGCCAGCTGCTCCATCAAAGCGGGCAGCTCTTCCCTCGTCACATAATCGGAGACGACCTTTTTCCCGACACGGTACTTCAGATAATAATAGGTCTTTGTCCCTACCCTCTTTTCGGACAAGGTCCCTCTCGGAAGCTCCTTCAGGCGTCTGGTATACTCCTCAAGCATATATTCGATTTTATCCCGTTCCCTCATAACGGCAGTTTCCAATAAATTCATGATTAATAGTATACCCAACAATGTTATTTTTTTCAATCCCCTGCTTTCGGGTTTTACTTGCGGCTTTTACTTGCGTAATATATCGGTGTTCAGATATAATCATATCTATGAAACGGATTGCGATTATGGCGGGGGTGTTTGTATTCTGCTTTTTTCTTGCAATGGCTGTTACCGGGCGGATCATCAACCACGAGGGCGCTGATATGACAGCGGATATGAGCAGAGCGAGCCTTCCCGTTATTTATGTGATAGAAGAGGACCGGCAGGTCAATATGCAGGCGGGCTATACCATGGATATGGAGATCAATTATCTCCGCGAGACCATCAGCCCGCTTTCCTCTGACAGAGAGTTAAAGCTTCTGATCGATACTTTCGGAACGATCGTGGAGAGGATTACTTACGAGGTCCGAAGCCTCGATACGGCAAGACTGATTGAGGATGCCGAGCTTTCGGACTATGAAATGGCGGAGAACCGGATTCGGACCAGCATAAAGATCAAGGATCTGATCGAGCCTGAGATCGAATATATGCTGATCGTCAAGCTGTCGTTTCCGGGCGGCAGAACAGCCAACTACTATATCCGCTTTATCGAGAAGGATGAGCTGGGACTTGCCGAAAAACAGAATTTTGTTACGGATTTTTCCGCCAGGACCTTCAGTAAGATTGCTGCCGAGGAGCTCAGGCAGTATATGGAAAGCGACCGCTCCGGCGATAATTCAAGCTACGGATATGTGGACATCCATTCCAATTTCAATCAGCTGACCTGGGGGGAGCTGGCGCCTGCTCTTGTCGGGGAAAAGCAGCTGAATATCCTGGAGATTGACCGGCTGAACGGCTGCTTTGAACTGAAGTATACCGTTCAGAGCAAGGGGGAGCTGTACAGGGTCCGGGAGTATTTCCGTATCAGAGAGGGCGCGGAGCGAATGTATCTGATGGAGTACGAGCGTACTATGGATCAGATTATTTCCGATGAGGAGGGAATCCTTGTCAACAAGAAGCTCCTGCACGGGATACTGAGCCACCCCATTTCTTCTATGGAAAGTGACGACGGAACGATCTACGCGTTTGTTCAGCAGAACCGTCTCTACAGCTATAACTCGGCATCGGGGAGCCTTTCCCGGGTCTTTTCCTTCTGGGATGACGAAAACGACGATGTCCGGACAGGTAACGATTCCCACGGGATCAAGCTGATCAACCTCGACGAGCAGGGGAACATTACCTTCCTCGTCTACGGCTATATGAACCGCGGAAGTCACGAGGGACAAGAGGGGATCGCCGTCTATTACTATGATACGGTGATTAATTCCTTAGAGGAACAGATCTTTTTGCCGGTGGCCAGATCCTTTTCCATTCTCTCCCATGATGTGTCCGTGCTGAGCAATATCAATTTCCGGGGGACCTTCTATCTGTATCTGGACAGTACGGTCTACGCGATCGAGCTTTCCGACAGACGGGCGGAGGAGATCGCGGGGGGCTTAGACGAAAGCAGGTTTGTTTCCAGTAAAGATAACAATGTTATTTCCTGGCAGCCCGAGGCGAATCTTTTCTATTCCAATACGATCCGGCTGATGACCCTCGATACCGGAAGAGTGATCGATCTGAACGGAGGCGTTTCGGATGTTCTGATACCGCTTGGCTTTATCGGAGAGGATTTGGTCTACGGAAAGATCAAGACGGGGGATATCCGGACCGATACCTCGGGAAGTACGATCGCGCCGATGTATGAGATCTGTATCGTCGATCCGGGCGGGCGAACGCTTCGGGATTACCAGAGAAGCGGCAGTTATGTTATGGATATCGAAATCGTTGACAATATCATCCATCTTCACTGTGCCGTAAAGGGCGAGGACGGGGACTATATTCCCATCGAGGACGACCAGATCATGAGGAATGAGACCTCGGAAGCAGGCCTGAACGTCTTTACGAGTGTTGTAACGGAAGAGATGGAAACGACCTGGCAGACAGTTCTGAAGCGGGAGGATATCGTTCCGAATGTCCGGGTACTGACGCCGAAGGAGGTTACCTTTGAGGGCGACCGGAATCTGACGCTTGAACCGGATACCTCGACCAAAAAGTTTTATATCTATGCTCACGGGGACGTGGACAGTATCTTTACGGATGAAGGGGATGCCGTAAACCGCGCGGATGATATCTTCGGAAACGTGGTGGACCGCAGGATGTCCTATGTTTATGAGGCGGGAAATAAGAAATCTTCGGCATCGCTCCCGGGATTTTCAGAGATACCGGAGCATTCGGAGGAAATGAGCAGCATCGCGGTCTGCGTGGATGAGCTTTTAAAATACGAGGGAGTCTATGAGGAAAACAGCGAGATCATGAAGCAGGGTAATGTGCTTACCGTGCTTTCGGGAAATCTCCCGGAGAAGGAGGTTCTGGATCTGGCAGGCTGTCCGCTGTCTACGGTCCTTTATTATCCGGGGAAAGGGCATCCGGTTCTCGCTTTCTTCGAGGAGTTTAAGGCGGTCCTGATCGTAGGGTATGACAGCAGGAACGTGACGATCTATGATCCGACGGAGGGGACGGTCTCAAAGCAGGGCCTGAATGACGCGGCTGCGAGGTTTTCTGTGAATGGCAATAAATTCATTTCCTATGTGGATTGAACTTCCATACCGGAGCGGGACAGCAAATTGATCCTGTAATGGAAACGCGCAATAGGAAACGAATAAATTCGTTTCCTATACATTTGCAAAATCATGTATAGATATGAATAAGCTTATAAAGGAGAGAGAAGAATGGACGAGAGGATCCGGAAATTAGCGAAAAATCTTGTAAATTATTCGTGCAGGGTAAAGGAGGGCGATAAGGTCTATGTACACTATATCGGACAGCAGACGGAGCCGTTGGCGCTTGCCGTGATCGATGAGGTATATAAGGCCGGCGGGCTGCCTTTTCCGCATTATACCGGGACGAAGGCTCAGAGGAGGATGCTTCTTTGCTGCAGCGAGGAGCAGTTAAAGCTGATGGCTAAGGTCGATAGTCTTGAAATGGAGAATATGGACTGCTATATCGCGATCCGCGGAACCGACAACGCTTCGGAGCTTTCGGATGTTCCTTCGGAGAAAATGGCACTCTATGACAGGCTGTATTCGACTCCGGTGCATCACGAGATCCGGGTTCCGAAAACCCGCTGGGTGGTCCTTCGGTATCCGAACGACGCCATGGCGCAGCTGTCCAATATGAGCACCGAGGCCTTTGAGGATTTCTATTATCAGGTCTGCTGTCTGGATTATTCCAGAATGGCGGAGGCGATGAAGCCGCTTGTGGATTATATGAACCGGACGGATAGGGTAAGGCTTGTGGGGCCTGGGACAGATCTGAGCTTTTCGATCAGGGATATTCCCGCGATCCCTTGCGCCGGCGAGCTGAATATCCCGGACGGAGAGGTATTTACCGCGCCGGTGAGAGATTCTGTCAACGGGACGATCAGCTATAACGCGCCGTCTCTCTATCAGGGAGTGACCTATGAAAACGTTTCCTTTACCTTCAGGAATGGAAAGATCATGAAAGCCTCTGCCAACGAGAACGAAAAGCTGAATCAGCTGCTTGATACGGATGAGGGAGCGAGGTACGTCGGGGAATTTGCCATCGGAGTCAACCCATATGTGATGAAGCCGATGAAGGACATCCTGTTTGATGAAAAGATCAACGGCTCGATCCATTTTACGCCGGGCAACTGCTACGACGAGGCGCCCAACGGGAACCGCTCCGCGATCCACTGGGATCTGGTCTGGATCCAGCGGCCCGAGTACGGCGGGGGCGAGATCTACTTCGATGATGTACTGGTCCGGAAGGACGGACTCTTCGTGGCAGATGAGCTGAAGTGCCTGAATCCGGAGAATTTAAAATAAGGAGGAAATAAATATGAGTAACAACAGCGAGATCAGAGACATTAATTTAGCCGAATCAGGCGAGCGGAAGATCGAGTGGGTCAGGAGAAACTGTGACCTGCTTCGGACGCTGGAGAAAGAGTTCCAGGAGACGAAGCCCTTCGCGGGAAAGAAGATCGCCCTTTCCGTTCACCTTGAGGCGAAGACGGCGTATCTTTGCAAGGTCCTGGCGGCGGGCGGCGCTACGATGTATGTGACCGGGAGCAATCCGCTTTCTACCCAGGATGACGTGGCGGCGGCTCTTGTCAGGGAGGGACTGGAGGTCCATGCCTGGTATGATTCCACGCCGGAGGAATACGACAGCCATATCCGCGCGGTCCTTTCTCCGGGACCGAATATCATCATCGACGACGGCGGCGATCTGGTCCATATGATGCATACGGAATTGAAACATCTGATCCCGGGCGTGATCGGAGGCTGTGAGGAGACGACGACCGGCATCATCCGTCTGATGGCGATGGATAAGGCGGGAGATCTGAAATTCCCGATGGTTCTTGTCAATAACGCGGACTGCAAGCATTTCTTCGATAATCGGTACGGCACAGGCCAGTCGGTCTGGGACGGGATCAACCGGACGACGAATCTGATCGTTGCGGGCAAGATCGTGGTCGTTGCGGGCTATGGCTGGTGCGGCAAGGGCGTAGCGATGCGGGCCAAGGGTCTGGGGGCGCGTGTCGTTGTGACCGAGGTCGATCCGGTCAAGGCGATCGAAGCGGTTATGGACGGCTTTGATGTGATGCCGATGAATGACGCGGCAAAGCTCGGCGATTTCTTTGTTACCGTGACGGGCTGTGACAAGGTCATCGATGAGGAGGATTTTGCTGTGATGAAGGACGGGGCTATCCTCTGCAACGCAGGTCACTTTGACTGTGAGATCGATATGGCAGGACTCCGTGAGATCGCTGTGGAAACGAGGGAGATGCGGAAAAATATCCTGGGCTATAAGCTGCCGACCGGTCAGTGGATCTACGTTCTGGCGGAGGGGCGGCTGGTGAACCTGGCAGCAGGCGACGGCCATCCCGCGGAGATCATGGATATGTCCTTTGCGATCCAGGCGCTTTCCGCAAAGTATCTCGTAGAGCATGAAGGCCAGCTCGACAGGATGATCATTGATGTACCGAAGGAGGTTGACAACGATGTCGCGATCCGTAAGCTCTCCTTCTTAGGGAAGAAAATCGATACGCTGACACCGGAGCAGGTGGAGTATCTGAATAAGTCGATCGTATAAAAAAGAAGGGCTGCCGTAAGGCAGCCCTTCTTTTTTTAATAAATTAAATGCTCTCTTCGCGATCCAGCTTCCCGTCCTTTTCGATGTATTCCCTGACAAGCGTCTGTATCCTGTCGTTAGGGTTCAGGAGATCGCTGATCGAAGAATCGTGATTCAGCGTATCGATGATATAAGCGATGTATTTGCTGAGATCGCAGTTGATATAGTATTCTCTCTCAAGGAGCTCCGGCATCTGGTACACGAGATTGGTCGTAAGGACCTTGTCAATGATCCCCTCCTTATAAGCCTCATCGAAGGGAGCAAGTCCCGCGGTAAAGAGGCCAAAGGTCGAAGCGATAAAGATCCGCTTCGCGTTGCGCTTCTTTAACTGTCTTGCCACATCTAACATACTCTGACCGGAGGAGATCATATCATCGACCACAAGGATATCCTTCCCCTCCACGGAGGTCCCCAGGAATTCATGGGAAATGATCGGATTCTGCCCGTTCACCACCCTCGTATAATCTCTTCTCTTATAGAACATCCCCATATCCAGGCCGAGAACGTTCGCCAGATAGACAGCCCGCTCCATACCGCCCTCGTCCGGGCTCACTACCAGCATATGCGCCGAATCGATGGTCAGATCCGAAACATTGTACAGAAGGCCTTTTACAAACTGATAGGCAGGCCGTACCGTCTCAAAGCTGGAGAGAGGGATCGAGTTCTGGACTCTTGCGTCGTGCGCGTCGAAGGTGATGATATTGTCAACGCCCATCCTGACAAGCTCCTGAAGAGCGATGGCGCAGTCAAGGGATTCTCTGCCGCTTCTCTTATGCTGCCTGCTTTCGTAGAGGAAGGGCATAATGACGGTGATCCGCCTCGCCTTTCCGCCGACAGCGGCGATGATCCGCTTCAGATCCTGGAAATGATCGTCCGGCGACATACGGTTCGTATGCCCGCAGAGAGAATAGGTCAGACTGTAGTTGCTGATATCGATCAAAAGATAAAGGTCGGTGCCCCGGACCGATTCCTCGATCACCGCCTTAGCTTCGCCGGTACCAAACCGCGAGATCTTGGCGTTTAAGATATAGGAATCCCGTTGATAGCCTTTAAAGGCAAGGGAAGAATGGTGCTCATGCTCCCGCTCGGTCCTCCATTTTACCAGATACTGATCGATTTTGTGCCCCATATCCATAAAACCCTGAAGGGGGATCATCCGAAGACTGCCTACCGGAATCGTTTCGAGGTTGCGCTTTTCTTCGCGTCTGGGCATTCAATTTCCTCACTTTCTGACGTATTATTTTCGGGATCTGTCCGTCCGGCCTTTGCGGCAACGGGCAATTACATTTCTCTCATTTTTATTCGGATGTCGCGAACCTGGGGATTCATCAGACTGAAGCTGCCCATGATCCTCGAGATCGTACGATCCTCGTAACGCTCAGCCAGCTCCGCGATCTCCAGATTAGTAGAGATGATCGTGGATTTCTTCCGGATACTGCGCTCATTCAGGATGAGGAAAAGCTGCGAAGCTACAAACCTGCCGCCGGTCTCTGTTCCGAGATCGTCAAGCACTAAAAGATCGCAGTCGAAAACATCCTCGTGGATCCGGAGAACATCCTCGGTTATTTCATTGTTTCGAAATGTGTACGTGGCAAGTGTATCAAATAATTGGGTAGAAGTAAAGTAAATTACGGAATGTCCGCTGTCCAAAAGCGCCTTCGCGATACAGTTCGTAAGGAAGGTTTTGCCGACACCGGGCTTTCCGTAGAGTAAAATATTATCGCAGGTCTGATCGAAGTTTCTGACAAAGTCCTTACATTCCTCAATATAGCTCTCCATCTGGGGCAGCTCACTGTCGTAGTAATAGTCGTAGGAAAGAGTATCAAAATTTTCCCGCGAAAGAATCTCCGCAACGTTGCTCTGTTTGTACAGCTCATCAATGATCGCCTGCTTTAAGCAGTGACAGCGTTCTCCGTCGATATAGCCGGTATCCTCGCAGTCCCTGCAGGTATAGATCGGTTCGAGATAGTTCTCGGGAAAGCCGCCGGAAAGTAAGAGCGCCTTTTTTTTCTCCAGGATCTGGCGGATCTTTTCCCGGAACTCATTCAAAACAGGCTGTCCCTCTTCGATGGAGAGACTGCCGTATTTGCCAAGCAGAGCGGGGATCTGTCCTTCCAACTCCTTATATTCCGGGAGCTTTTTATAGACCTCGCTTCTCCGTTGTTCCAACAGATGCGCGTTCCGTGTTCGGTTTTCGTCATAGGTACGCATGATCGCGTCGTATTTTGCGTTAGAAAGTGCCATAGCCGCTTTACTTTGAAGAATTCTTTCTTTCTATTTGACGCTTTGCGAAGCTCACATAATCATCAGAGCCTGTAACAGCCTTTTTTGTCTTCTTTTCCGCGCTCTGCGCCGATTTCTTTGAGGCGGCAAACAGAGCGTCCTGAGCCTCGATATCCGAAAAGGTCTTTACGCCGGCCTTCTTCCAGTTCTTCAGGATCTTATCCGCGTATTCAAAGCTGGGCTTCTCGATCGTGCGAAGAGTCCGCTCGCAGGCTTCTTTGATCAGCTCCAGGGGAAAATCCCCGTCTCTGACCCATTTCTTTATAAAGGAAAGCTCTGTAACAAGAGGCTCTCTCCCCTGGATCCCAAAGGCAGACAGGATCGCGGCCGTCTCTGCCGGAACGTTCTTAGCGTAAGCCCTGGCCTCCTCAACGGTAGAAATCCCGTTTTTCGCCCAAAGAACAGCAACGGATTCGATATAACGCATGCTTTTCTTCTTGTTCCCGATGCAATATTCAATCAGAAACTCAATCAGCTCACAGGACATGGACAGCTCGTCGTTCATGTACAGGATCGAAGCGATATCATTCGGCGAAAGCGTCTTTTTCAGATAGGTTTCCGTCGCATAAATCAGCTCGCCGATCTCACTTCTTTCCTTGAAGGCGGAAAGCTCCGATGCGCTGTAGGTCCGCTTTTTCGGAATATCAGGTTCTGTTAGAGTACGGTCAGCAATATCCGTCGTCTTTTCCCGGAAGGCTTCCGACTTATCAACGGGAGTATCCGTCTTCTCGTTTTCTTTATCCATTATCCTGTCAGGACTTGAAGCGTGTCCTGCCGGCAGCAGCCGGATCCCGGAGGGCTCTTTGTTCTTGTCGTATTCCAATGTGATTAATTTCTGTTTATCGAGATATTTCAGCGCCCGTATCACGTCCTTCTCGGAATCATTAAAAAAATCCGCGATAGAAGAAACGGAGACGTTCAGATTACTTCCCGCCGACCTCAACAGATAGAGATAGACCTTGATCTGGGATTCATTGATATCCCGCAGATGATAGTCAATAAAATCGTTCTGTATAAAGGTAAAGGCGGAGGAATAATCGCCGAAAAGCGTCAGCGTATCCATATGACCACCAGTTCATTCCCAAAAGATATTGATGCGCGCGATTGCGGAAAGGAAGGCGCTTGCAGCACTCCGCAACCGGCGCAACAGGAAACGAATAAATTCGTTTTCCATTTAATTCGTTTAGCAGGGATTAGTATAGCATACGGATACCGCCAATAAAATAATTACTTATGCCCACAGGATCCGGAAAAATCCTCTTTTTCCCGTTTGTGGAAACTGTGGATAACCGGGGAAATAATCTTTTTGCAACCGAAAAAGCACGAAAGTAAGCCGACGAAAAATCCGGATATAACTTTTTATGTAAATTTATCAATCCACATTGAGAAGTTTCTGAGCTGTCCGGTAATGGTCACCACAATTAAGATAAAAGCTGCAGCAAAGCCTCCCCGACTTCAACGATATTTCCGGCTCCCATAGTAAGGACGAGATCTCCCTCGCCGCAGTTTTCCTTAAGGAATTCCTCGATCTTTTCAAAGGAATCAAAATAAACAGCCTTCGGTTCAGTTTCCGATTCCTCCGGCTTTGAAACAACTTTGTTATTTATCGCCCTGGTAAGAAGCTCTGAGCTCATCCCCAGGGTATCGGTCTCCCTGGCAGCGTAGATATCCGCGAGGACTACCCGGTCCGCAAGCAGGAGAGCGTCAGCAAAATCGTCAAAGAAAGCCCTTGTACGGCTGTAGGTATGGGGCTGGAAGACGCACCAGAGTCTCTTATGGGGATAATTATTCGCAGCCCTTAAGGTAGCCCGGATCTCCGTCGGATGGTGGGCGTAATCGTCGATGATCGTTATCCCGCCTGCTTTTCCCTTCAGCTCAAAACGCCGGTCTGTTCCGGTAAACTCCGAAAGGCCTTTGCGGATGTCGTCAAGATCGATATCAAGTGCCCTTGCCGCCGCGATCGCAGCTAAAGAATTCGTTATATTATGCTCTCCGGGGACCGAAAGCTTGATCCTTCCCGCCTCTTCGTTCTTTTCCAGCAAGGTATAGGAAGCGCAGCCTGCCGAATCAAAGCTTATGTCCTTACAGGAATAGCAGGGAAAAGCGTTTTCCGGGCCGGCGTCAGGAAGCCCGAAGGTAAGGACGGAAACTCCTTTTTGCGTTGCCTTAATAATCTCGTCGGGCTGATCGATCCCGGAATGAAGAATCAGAACTCCGTCCTCCGGTAAAAGCTCCGCGAATTTCTGAAAGGATCTTCGGATATCCGCAAGATCCTCAAAGAAATCCAGATGATCCTCTTCGATATTCAATATGACGCCGATCTTTGGAAAAAGGCTCAAAAAGCTGTTGGTATACTCGCAGGCCTCCGTGACAAAGTAACCGGAGCGCCCGATCCGGATATTTCCCCCGATCTCCCGAAGCATTCCGCCGACAGAGATTGTCGGATCGACCTCTGCCGCAAGGAGGATTGCGGTCAGCATAGAGGTTGTCGTCGTTTTGCCATGCGTTCCGGAAACAGCCACCGAAAGCGGGTAGTTTTTCATGATCTGCCCTAACAGCTCCGCTCTGGTCAGCATCGGAAGCTCCCTTCGGACAGCCTCCGCAAACTCCGGATTGTCCTTATGGATTGCCGTGGTATAAACGACTAAATCAATATCATCTGTTATGTTTTCTGCCTTCTGACCGATGGCAATTATACAGCCCTTTTCTGTCAGCGAGTCCGTCAGGGGCGAGGCTTTACCGTCAGAGCCGGAGACCGTAAAGCCCCTGCTCAGAAGCAGCTCCGCCAGCCCACTCATACTGATCCCGCCGATCCCGATAAAATGAACGTGGATTTTTGAATTCAAATCGATCTGATACATACCGGTCCCTTCTTTATTATAAGAATAACTATACTATACTATATTCTGTTCCCCAATAGCAATCGACCCACCCCTTAACAAATTTAACAAAAATACACCCGAAACAGCGAAATCTTTGTTCACTTTTATCAAATTCTATGCTATACTACTATAGGGTGCTGGCACGCATTCCGTGAAAAAGATTTATGAATCAGAGGTGATCACGTGATTAAGAAGGAAATGATAGCGATGCTTCTTGCCGGTGGACAGGGCTCGCGACTCGGAATCCTTACCTCCAAGGTGGCAAAGCCCGCGGTGGCGTTTGGCGGTAAGTACAGGATTATTGATTTTCCACTGAGCAACTGTATTAATTCGGGAATCGACACGGTCGGCGTATTAACGCAGTATCAGCCGCTTCGTCTGAATACCCATATCGGGATCGGGATCCCCTGGGACCTCGACCGGAATGTCGGCGGAGTTACGGTACTGCCGCCGTATGAAAAGAGTACGAACAGCGAATGGTATACCGGTACGGCGAACGCGATCTACCAGAATATCGAATATATGGAAATGTTCAATCCGGATTATGTACTGATCCTTTCGGGAGATCATATATATAAGATGGATTACGAGGTCATGCTCGATTTCCATAAGCTGAACAACGCGGACGTAACGATCGCCGCGATGCCGGTGCCTTACGAGGAGGCGAGGCGGTTCGGTATCCTGATCACGGATGAGGAAAGAAAGATCACCGATTTTGAGGAGAAGCCGGAGAATCCGAGAAGTAATCTGGCTTCGATGGGTATCTATATCTTTAACTGGGAGACCTTAAAGGATGCTCTTGTGAAGAATGCCGAGCAGCCGGGGCTGGACTTCGGTAAGCACGTCATCCCTTATTGTCATAAGAACGGAAAGCGGGAATTCGCTTATGAGTTCAACGGCTACTGGAAGGATGTAGGAACCTTGAGTTCCTACTGGGAAGCGAATATGGAGCTGATCGATATTATTCCGGAGTTTAATCTCTATGAGGAATACTGGAAGATCTATACGAAGAGCAATGCCCTTCCGCCCCAGTATATCTCCAGCGACTCCGTGATCGAGAAGAGTATTATCGGAGAGGGAACGAATATCTTCGGCAAGGTCTATAATTCGGTCATCGGCTGCAATATAACGGTGGGCGAGAATACGGTGATCCGCGATTCGATCATTATGAATGATGCTGAGATCGGAGAAAACTGTACGATCGACAAAGCGATCATCGCCGAGAACGCTGTGATCGGAAACGGCGTGGTCCTTGGCTCCGGGGAAGAGGTGGAAAATGAGACCGATCCGACGATCTATACCCACGGAATCGTTACGATCGGTGAAAACAGCGTGATCCCCTCGGGCGTTACGATCGGGAAGAACTGTATGGTCTCCGGCGTGACCGAGGAATCGGACTTTGAAAACAAATTCCTTGCAAGCGGAAAAACTTTTGTGAAGGCGGGTGATTGACGGTGAGAGCGATTGGAATTATTTTAGCAGGCGGAAACAGCTTCCGTATGAAGGAGCTTTCCCACAGGAGAGCGATTGCCGCTATGCCTGTTGCGGGGAATTTCAGAGCGATCGACTTCGTTCTGAGCAATATGACGAATTCCCGGGTTTCCAAGGTCGGGGTTCTGACGCAGTATAACGCAGGGAGCTTAAACGAGCATCTGTCCTCTTCGAAATGGTGGGATTTCGGTAGAAAACAGGGCGGACTTTATGTCTTTACGCCGACGGTCACGACGGAAAACAACTACTGGTACAGAGGAACGGCGGATTCGATCTACCAGAATCTGGCTTTCCTGAAAAACTCGCATGAGCCCTACGTTATTATCGCAAGCGGCGACGCGGTGTATAAGCTGGATTTCAATAAAGTCCTGGAATATCATATTGATAAAAAAGCGGATATCACCGTCGTCTGCAAGGAATTCCCGGAGGGTGAGGATACTGAGCGGTTCGGTATCGTAAAGATGAATGAGGACTGCCGGATCGAGAACTTCGATGAGAAGCCTATGGTAGCCAAGACCAATACGGTCTCCTGCGGTATCTACGTGATAAGAAGACGTCAGCTGATCGAGCTGATCGAAAAATGTATCGAAGAAGAGCGGTACGATTTCGTGCGGGATATCCTGATCCGCTATACCGACGTTAAGAAGATCTACGGCTATAAGATCGATACCTACTGGAAGAATATCGCCGCGGTAAACGATTACTTTAAGACCAATATGGATTTCCTGAAGCCGGAGGTCCGGGACTACTTCTTTAAGACCTACCCGGAGATTTATTCGAAGGTCGACGATCTGCCGCCCGCGAAGTACAATGTCGGCTCGAATGTCCGTAATTCCCTGATCGCCAGCGGTACGATCATCAACGGAACGGTGGAGAATTCGGTGATCTTTAAAAAGGTCTTCGTCGGAAATAACTGTACGATCAGGAATTCCATCATCTTGAACGACGTCTATATCGGAGATAATACCTATATCGAGAACTGTATCGTCGAAAGCCGCGATACGATCCGCGCGAACTCCTACTTCAAGGGAGAGGGCGACATCAAGATCGTGCTGGAGAAGAACGAGAGGTATGTGTTCTGAGGAACGGGAACAGATAATTGATGGTTACAAAAAGAGTAGCACCTGGCTTACCAAACTGAGGGTGCTACTTTTTGCGTAGTCTTTGTGTTATTATACTGGTTAACGAAAATCGTTGCCGATTTTCGTTAACCGTATAAAGTGATGCGCACGGATTCGGTAAGGAAATATGCCGCTTAAAGCGGCCCGAATCCGGCGCACTCAATAACGAAACGGCAAGCCTTTTCGTTA
>JAFSXN010000063.1 GCA_017444015.1 Lachnospiraceae bacterium
GGTTAACGAAAATCGTTGCCGATTTTCGTTAACCGTATAAAGTGATGCGCACGGATTCGGTAAGGAAATATGCCGCTTAAAGCGGCCCGAATCCGGCGCACTCAATAACGAAACGGCAAGCCTTTTCGTTATTGAGTATATTTAATTCGTTTACGATATACGCGCGGACGCGCCATCATGAAACGGTGTTTCCGGCCCGCGTTTCCTCACGAAAAGGGCAGGCCCCAGAAATACTCCTCTAATTGCAGACAGAGGGCATGATAAAGCGGAAGCGTCAGCTCCTGTACCTTATAGGTCTCACTCTCCGGCAGGCAGATCGCGATATCCGCGCTCTTTTTGATCAGTCCTCCGCTCCTTCCGGTAATAAGGATCGTTCCTATCCCCAGGGCTTTTGCGGTCTTTACCGCGTAATCCACGTTTTTCGCGTTCCCCGAAGTACTTAAGCCAAGAAGCACATCGCCGCTTTTTCCATAGCCGTAGACCTGCTGGGCATACATAAATTCCGCTCCGACATCATTGATCACCGCGGTAATAAGCGCCGTATGCGCATCTAAGGAAATCGCCGGGAGAGCCTCTCTGATCGCCTCTGAAAGCTCTGTGCCTCCGGCTTCCTCAAGCTTTTTCTTTATGTCCCACGGAAGATCCCGTTTGATACAGAACTCCTTCATCAATTCTCCGACGATATGATCGGAATCCGAGGCGCTCCCGCCGTTTCCGCAGATCAAGAGCTTTCCGCCCCTCTGAAAGCTGTCAAGCAAAAGCTCCATTGCCCGATGGATCTCGCCCTCACATTCCAAAAGCTTCGGATAACGCCCAAATAATTCTTCAATAAATTGAAATTCCGTCGGTTTACGTTCCATTTTTAATTATCTCCTCTATTGAAAATCATCTTCTTCAAATACCTGACATACCGGGTGAAATCTCCGCGACTTTTCTATGGGAAGTGGTTTTTCGCTCTGATTCTGTCACAGGATCTCAGGCCGCAAGCGCCGCCACCGCAAGCGCCGCATAGTCCCCGATCTGCTCTGAGAGCGCCGCGGGGACAATCTTACAGACCCCTGCCGAAAGCGACAGAGCTTCACGGGCGATTACCTTCTGTACCCTGTCCCTAAATAATTCCTCGTTCCTCGCGTAGACGCTTCCGATCACGATGATCTCCGGATTCAGAAGATCTATCAACAGCGCCAGCCCTCTCCCGAGATATTCCGCGGAAATATCATAGACCTCCTTTGCGAGCTTATCTCCCCGATGCGCCGCAAGCGCAACGTCCTTTGCCGTGATCGACGAAAGTCCCTCTGCGTCCGTTCCCTCGTAGAAGGAGACCCTCTTCCCCTGTTGGAGCTGTTCGAGAGCCTTCGTCTGCGCTAACCTCGCAAGCCCTCCTCCTGAGCAGAAGCCCTCCATAGAGCCTTCCTTCCCAAAGCCTACAGGCCCGTGCTCAGCAATCCTGATATGACCGACCTCTCCCGCAAGATCGTTCGTTCCCGAATAGAGCCTTCCGTCTAAGATCAGCCCCGCGCCAAAGCCCGTGCCGAAGGTCAGAAAGATCACGTTTTTGTAACCCTTTGCCGCTCCGTACCGCCACTCCGCAAGGGCACCCGCGTTGGCGTCATTCTGTAAGGCGACCGGCATGCCCAGCTTCTCCTTCAGATACGAAACTACCGGCACCCGGTCCCAGCCAAGGAGATTCGGAGGTGACAGGATCAGCCCCTCTTTACTGTTTAACGGTCCTCCGCAGCTTACACCGCAAGAAATAACATCTGTTATCTCAATTTCGTTTTCTAAAGCGGCCTCCTGCGAAAGCTCCGTAAGTCTGTCTAACATCACATAGGGGGATACGGTATGATCCGTCGGGATCTCCTTTCTTGCAAGGATCGTAAGTTCGCCGCCGCTCTCTGCGCTTTCCTCCTTTCTTGCAAGGATCGTAAGTTCGCCGCCGCTCTCTGCGCTTTCCTCTAAAATGCTTCCCTCCGCAGGCTTCCCATTTTCAGACCACGGCTCTTCTCCCAGGATCACCGCGCATTTTGTCCCGCCGATATCGTAGCCAAGATAATATTTTTTGCTCATCCATCTCTCCTTTGCTCTATTCCGATCCATACATATTTATATGGATCCCTGTACGCCGGATTTCGGCGGTTTTCCGTTTATTACACCATCGAGTATCGTTACAGGTATTATAGCATGCTTCCCATCGGGCGGGGTGATAAAATCCCGTGACGGGCCTGAGCAATCGAGCAGGGAACAGAGCCCCTACACGCCGCGGAGTGCGCCCTGACGAAGCCGGGATAATTCATCTGCGCATCCCTGCGATAAGAAAGGGCCGCCCCCAAGGACGACCCCCTTTTTTTGTTTCGGAAACACCCGGTTTTCTCTGCGTATCCAAGCGCTTTTCCGCGAAAGAAATACCGATTTGTGCTGTGATCCGTCTTTCCTTAAATGTTGCTCGCGTTCAATACCGTAACTCCGGTATCTACAACCTCGCCGCCGAGATCCTCACCGTTTAAGGCCCTGATGCAGGCATCTACGCCCATTGCGCCCATAACGTCCGGATTCTGTGCCATTGTGCAGAGCAGATAACCATCGCTTACCAGCCCTAAGATCGAATCGGACTTATCAAAGCCTACGCCTACGACTTCTTCGCCCGAAGCCTTGATCGCATTGCCGGTTCCGGTAGTCGAGCCCTCGTTGCCGCCAAAGATTCCTACAACACCCTGAGTGATATAGTTCTCAGCAATGCTCTGAGCCTTTGCCGCATCGCCGTCACAGTACTGGGTCTCAAGGATATTGTAGCCCTTGCCTTCAAAGGCCTCACGGAAGCCTGCCTCACGGTCTACCGTAGACTGCGTGGAAGCGTTAACGTTTACGATACCGATATCACCTGAGGTGATCCCCTTGCTTTCCAGTTCCTTGATCATCTCTTCACCGGCCGTCTTGCCTGCCGCCTTGTTATTTGTTGAATAGGTCGCCTCCGCGTCTACGTTTGCCGGAGAATCGACATAGACGATCTTAATCCCTGCGGACATCGCTTCCTTCAGAGCGCCGGAAATCGCGTCCGGTCCGTTCGCCGCTACCATGATCGCGTCATAGCCGCCTGCTACCGCGTTATTTACGCATTCGATCTGCTTGGAGTCATCCTTCGTATCCGGAGACATAAAGTCAACCGTTACCCCATGCTTTTCCGCTTCCGCCTGCGCTCCCTCGTTCAGAGTTACCCAGTGCTGATCGATGGAATCCATCGTGATCAGAGCGATCTTATAATCGCCGTTTGCTGTAACATCATCATCCGAAGCGCCTCCTGCTGCCGCTGCTCCGCCGAGAGCCGCCGCGTTCAGTACCGTAACGCCGGTATCCGTAACTGCTCCGCCGAGATCTTCGCCGTTTAAAGCCTTTACGCAGGCCTCAACGCCCTTGGCACCCATAACATCCGGGTTCTGTGCCATTGCGCAGAGCAGATAGCCGTCCTTGATCAGACCTAAGATGGAATCCGACTTATCAAAACCTACTCCGACGATATCCGTATTTCCCGATGCCTTGATGGCGTTTCCGGTTCCGGTCGTCGAACCTTCATTTGTTCCGTAAATACCTACAACACCCTGTGTAATATAGTTCTCAGCGATATTCTGCGCCTTCGCCGCATCGCCGTCGCAGTACTGGGTCTCAAGGATATTATAGCCCTTGCCCTCAAAAGCCTCGCGGAAGCCGCCTTCTCTGTCTACCGCGGACTGCGTGGAAGCGTTAACATTTACGATACCGATATCACCCGAGGTAACGCCTCTGTTTTCCAGCTCCTTGATCAGCTCTTCACCGGCGGTCTTTCCTGCCGCATAGTTATTCGTCGAGAAAGTCGCTTCTGCTTCTACATTCGCCGGAGAATCGACATAGACGATCTTAACGCCGGCTGCGATCGCTTCCTTCAGAGCGCCGGAGATCGCGTCCGGTCCGTTTGCCGCTACCATGATCGCATCATAGCCGCCTGCTACCGCATTATTCACATACTCGATCTGCTTGGAATCATCCTTCAGATCCGGAGACATAAAGTCTACCGTTACGCCTTCCTTAGCCGCCTCAGCCTGCGCCCCTTCGTTCAGGGTCACCCAGTGCTGATCGATGGAATCCATCGTGATCAGAGCGATCCGATAGCCGCTTCCGCCTGCTGCCGCTTCCGAACCGCCGGAAGCACCCGTATCCGCCGCTCCCGCGCCGCCGCAGCCGGCAAGCAAAGCTGCCGTCATCGCCAGACTGCACAGTATTGACAATAACTTCTCTTTCATCCTTAAATCCCTCACTTTCTTCATTGAAATTTTGAATCTGTATACTTAAGGCCTTTCAGCCATCAGTATCTGTTATTTTTTCTTCCTCTGTACGCCGTTTCCGTTTCTTAATACCGCATCCGCCAGTACCGCGCCTACAACGATCACGCCGATCACGATACGCTGGATCCCGACCTGGGCACCGACCATATTCAGTCCGTTTTCAAGCGTCTGCCAGACCGCCGCGCCCGCGAAGGTCCCGAGTAAGAGTCCCGAACCGCCAAGAGGGGAAACCCCGCCGATAACGCCCGCCGCGACACCGTACATTTCATAGGTATTTCCTGCTTCCATATTTCCCATACCTGCCTGAGCGCAGAGGATATAGCCTACAACCACCGAACAGAAGGCGCTGACCAGATAGGTCTTGATCGTCGTCGAAATGACATCTACACCGGAAAGCCGCGCCGCGTCAACATTGGAGCCGATCGCGTAAATATGCCTCCCTGTACGGGTCTTTGAAAGCAGGAAGAAGAAGACCAGGAAAATGATCAGCGCGATCCAGAAGGTATTGTATACGCCGAGGGTCTTATTATAATAGAAGAAATTCTGGAACCGGTCCCCGACATCCTTTCCTAAGGTAATTCCGATGTTATCGGTATTACGGTTGCCGTTTACCATATAAGCAACACCTCTTCCGACAAACATGGTCCCTAAAGTCGCGATAAAGGGAGGAAGCCGGAACTTTCCGACCAGAAATCCGTTGATCACGCCGATCAGAAGCCCGCAGATCAGAGAGATAAGCATCGCGACAAACGGATTGATCCCAAGGGTCATAAAGGTCGCTGTCATCATCGCGCTCATCGCTACGACCGAACCGATGGAAAGATCAATGTTTCCGGTGATCATAACATAGCTCTGTCCGATTCCGATCAGCAGATACTTAGACATTGACCTGAGCAGATTCAATACGTTCTGTCCCGAAAAGACCTTCGGATTCAGGATACCAAATGCTACATAGATAATGATCAACCCGATAAAGGCGGTGATCGCTGCCCCCATTCCCCGGATCGCCAGGAATTGTCTGAAACCCTTTTTATTGCCACTCATCCTTCTAGCCCTCCTCCTGATTGTTGGTATCAGCTGTTATTTTATTTTCAAACGCCGTCGCCAGCTTTAAGATCTCGTTCTGGGTCGTCTCTCTGGCATCCAGCTCCCCCGTGATCCTTCCGTCGCACATCACGATAATCCGATCCGCGATCCCCATAACCTCCGGCATTTCCGAGGAAACAAACATCACGGCGATCCCCTGCTGCTTAAGCTGGTTCATCAGGTTATAGATCTCGACCTTCGCCCCGACATCGATCCCTCTGGTCGGCTCATCAAAGATCACCACTCTGGAATTTCTCGCAAGCCATTTGCCGACTACAACCTTCTGCTGATTCCCGCCCGAAAGCGTATCAGCGTTGACTTCGAGATTCGGCAGCTTGATCGTCAGGTCCTTTACCGCCTTTTTACAGAGCTCATCTTCTTTGGCGGAATTGACGACGCCGGTACTGCCGCAGACGATATCAAGGTTCGGCAGCGCCAGATTTTGTCTGACCGACAGCTTCGTGCAGAGCCCATCCTTCTTCCGATCCTCCGGAGCCAGAACAACACCCGAACGGATGGAGTCCATAGGCTTGTTGATCGTAAGCTCCTTTCCGTCTAAGAGGATCTCGCCGCTCTCCTTCGGATCGATCCCAAAGATCGCCCTGGTCGTCTCCGTCCGGCCCGCGCCCATCAGACCCGCAAAGCCTACGATCTCACCCTCATAGAGCGAAAAATTGATATCCCTGACCATCCTTCCCGCGTTTAAATGTCGGACCTCGAAGACCTTCCTTCCCTTTTCGCAGCTTATCCGGGGGAATTTCTCCTTGATCTCACGCCCGACCATATTCTGGATGATCTCATCCATCGTAAAGTCAGAAAAGTTTCCTTCGGTAATATACTGTCCGTCCCGCATGATCGTAACGCGGTCCGTGATATGCGAAAGCTCCTCCAGTCGATGAGAAATATATACGATGCCGTGCCCCTGCTCCTTGAGCTTTCGAATGATCGCAAAAAGCTCTTCGATCTCACGCGAGGTCAGCGCTGAGGTCGGCTCATCCATGATCAGGATCTTCGCGTTGATGGAAAGCGCCTTCGCGATCTCGATCATCTGCTGCCTGGAAACCGGAAGTTCTCCTACCGTCTGTCTGGGGCTGATGGAAACGCCGAGCTGATCGAGGTATTTCTGCGCCTCTTTTTCCATTTCGTCATTTTTCAGCGCCAACATTCCGGAAAGCTCGCGGCCTAAAAACATGTTTTCCGCAACGGAAAGATGTCTGCACATGTTCAATTCCTGATGGATGATCGCAACGCCCGCTTCTCTGGCCAGCTTCGGAGTCAGATCTCCGTATTCCTTCCCGAAGATCGTAAGCGTTCCGGAATCCCTCGTATAAACACCGCTCAGGATCTTCATCAACGTGGATTTCCCGGCTCCGTTTTCTCCGAGGAGCGCCATGACTTCACCCGAACGAAGCTCAAACCGCACGTCGTCCAAAGCCTTAACGCCCGGAAAAGACTTGTGGATATGCTCCATTGAAACAATTACGTCGCCCATGCCCTTACTCCCTGCAAAATTTACAGTAGATCCGCATTTCAGTTTCGAGGAAAAACGGATCAATTCAGCGTTTCCCTGTTACCGCCATACATGAAAGCAGATCTGCTATGATCAATTACACGCAAAATATGTATATTTGCTACCTAAATACAAGTATAGTCAGAAGTGAGCAAACGAAAAAGGGGGGTAGATTTTCGAAAAAGGGGGAAAGATTTCAGATTGAAACAACCGGAAGGGGAAGTACGGTAAGGAGGCGGGAGCTGTTAAAACTCCCGTCTCTCGTTGATACGAATTGTTATTATATAGGAAACAATCATAATAAGAACAGTTAAAATAACAACCGCTATTATTATGGATACGGTATTGGAGAAGAAGGAATACAGAGAGACCTTAAGAATATTTGAGGACGAGTCCTTCACAACACCGAAAGCAACAAGCATGGCCGCATACAGAACAACTAACACAACGGAATTGACCAGTCTTCCCTGCTCACCGCCGAAGCGGATACGTAACGGAATCCCGATGGATGCCATGATCAGACACATAAGAAAACCGGTGAGAACCGTCGCCCAAAGCTCCAGGTCCGAAGCAGGCGAAAGCAGGGCCTGCACTCCTAAAAGCAGGCTGCTTATCAGTCCCGCCGTCAGAGAAAGAAGGATCGACAGCAGAAATTTCTCCTGTACGTATTCCTTTCTGGAAAACGGCAGAGTATTTAAAAAGCTGTTTCCGTTGCTGTCATCATCGTAATTGATGGACCCAAGCGCATAGGTGATCAAGATTAAAGACAGGAACATAACTCCGAATGCCGATGCCCTGTTCTTGTTCAGAAATGTAAAGAAGAGGACCATTACCGCGCTGACAAGAAGCGATCTTTTCTGATTTTTTAACAGCAGCAGATCCTTTAAAAGCAAGCCCTTCATACCTTTTCTCCTTTCATCATCAGAAGCATAAAATCATCGATCGAACTTTTTTCCAGTACGATTCCGGGATAGTTTTCGAGATAGAACCGCTTTTTATCCGTAAGACATAAATAGCCGTAGCTCTCACGCTTCACCCGTAAAAGATATTCCTTTGCAAGCTCCGAATAATCCGCTTCGAAAACCTTTAGCAAGGCATAGTCGGAAAGCAGTCTGTCCGTATCCTCATGCCAGACGATCGCGCCGTCCGAGATCATATAGAGATCATCACAGATACTTTCGAGGTCGCTTGAAATATGCGAGCTGATAACGATCGAACGCTCTCCTCTCTCCATATATTCCCGAAGCATCGTCAGAAGCTCATCTCTGGCCACTACATCAAGGCCCGCCGTCGGCTCGTCGAGGATCAGAAGCTCCGCCTCGTGCGACAGCGCGCAAAATAGCCTGAGCTTTGCCTTCATCCCCGTGGAAAACTCCCGGATCTGCTTGTTCAGAGGAAGCCTTGCCTCTTTACAACGTCCGCGAAATTCCGTTTCATCAAAGGCTGTATAGAACTGCTTCTGTATCCGGATGATATCCGACACGGTAAGATAGCCCGAAAATCCGGAATCCGCAAGCGTTACGCCAAGCTTTTCCTTATCCTTTACCGTAAAGTCCGATAGAGGCTTTCCAAGCAGCGTGATCTCGCCGCCTTCGATCTGTATAAGGCCCAGAACCGCTTTAAACGCTGTACTCTTTCCGGCTCCGTTCGGCCCGATGATCCCTGTGATCCGATCCTTCGGAACCTCCAGAGAACAATTCAGCGAAAAACCATTATAATTCTTCCTTACATCCCGCATTCGCAGCATTTTTTATCTCCTTATCAAATGCCCTGTTATCCCGGGCAGATACGGCAGCAGGGGCAGCCTGGACATCAGAAGTTCGCCTGCTGCCTGGGCCGTTGTTACGTTTATGCTTCCATCAGAATCTGGAACAGCTCCGTCAGCTCCTGTGCTGTAAGCTCGTAGAGCCTCGCCTTTTCAATGACCCGGGAAAGCTCCGCCTCGATCTCCTTGAGTCGCTCTTCCCTGATTGCCGCCTTGTTTGCGGCTCTAACGTAGCTTCCCTTGCCATGAACCGTCGCCGTAAAGCCCTCCTCCTCCAGAGCGTCGTAGGCTTTTTTCACCGTAAGCGCGCTGATCTTTAAGTCCTTCGCCAGAGCCCGCACCGATGGGAGCGCGTCGCCCTCCTTCAGCTCTCCTGTGCTGATCTTCTGTTTGATCGTCTCCATGATCTGCTCGTAGATCGGTATCATGGAAGCCGTATTGATAATAATGTTCACCGGTGATCACCTTCTTGTCCGGATCGTCCGATAGCTTCGTACGTTCCATAACCTTTCCTTTGCAATAAACACTATATAACAGTATATAACACTTGTCAATGGTAAATTTACTGTATTCTGAAAAAGGTACAGTACTCTATTAATTTCGCTTGTTGCCAAAGTGTCACACCATGGTTTTCCGGTCGCGCTTGCTTTAGCGCGTTTCGTGGAATATCATTGGTATAAGGAGTGACAGGGCATGACTACCAACTTGTTTTCACAGGCATTGAAAAGCTTGAGGATTGAAAGAGGAATTTCACAGACAGAGTTAGCAGAACGGATGTTTGTTACGCGATCTACCATCAACCGATGGGAAAAGGGCAGTCGTCTTCCGGACAATATGATGATCGTCAAGCTCTCTGAAGCACTTGACGTGGACATCAATATCCTGTTAAATGCCACGGTTGACAGCAGCGAGGCTCCCAATGTCATACTGGTAGACGATAATGAAATCATTCTCAAAGGCGGTCTCCCCATATTGGAGGAGGTTCTGCCAAACGCCATGGTGTTCGGTTTTACCCGTCCGTCCGAAGCCGTTGAATGCGCGAAGGCCAACAGGATCGCAATGGCCTTTCTGGATATTGAAATGGGGAAAACAAGCGGACTTGATCTTTGCCGTACTCTGCTTGAGATCAATCCCCGCACAAATGTGGTGTATCTGACCGCTTATGTTGGATATGCCTTTGATGCTTGGAGCACAGGGGCCTGCGGCTTTATGCGAAAGCCCCTGACGGCTGAGGGAGTCAGATATCAACTCACTCAACTGCGCTATCCCTTTTTCACAGGGGGCACAGGCGAATGAACGATTGGAACACCATTCTATATGCCTTTATTTCCGGCGCGGCTTCCCTGATGATGGGGCTGGGGCTCGGACTCGCCGTCATTATGCCCGGCGTTGACCGATGGAGCAAGCGCTTCTTTATCACCTTCTTCGGCGTTCTCTTTCTGAATTCCTGCCTCGCCCTCGCCGAGACGATCTTCTCCGGAATGCTTCACATCGCCGTAGCGGTGCGCGTCGTCGATTTCCTGATGTCCCTGCTCTCCGCAAGCTCGCTGCCCATGCAGACGGTATTCCTGCTGCACTGCTGTGGGGACGAGTGGCGAAGCAGTCCGCGCTTCCACGGGGTACTCGCCCTGTGGGGCGTATATGTATTGCTGCTGATCATTGCCCAGTTCACCTCCCTGTTTTATTATGTGACACCGGATGGCTGGTTTCACTTCGGCCACGGATATGCGCTTTTGATCGTTCCCCTGGTGATTATCGAGCTCATCAACCTGGCGGAGCTGATCCGCAGGCGGGAAAGGTTAACGAGAAAGCTTTTTTTCGCCATGCTGATATCCGTGCTTCCGTTGACTGTCGCGCTGATCGTCCATCTGTTTGTGCCTGTTTTCCCGTACCTCCACATCGGTATTGCCATATTGGCGCTTTCCATGTATGGCATTATTCTGTCGGATCAGATCGAACAGAATCTGCGTCAGCAGCGGGAGATTGCCAACCAACGCAACAGCATTCTGGCGCTTCAAATGCGGCCGCATTTCATCCACAATACCCTGATGAGTATATATTATCTTTGCCAGCAGAACCCTGTGGAGGCCCAGAGGGTCACGCTGAATTTTAATACCTATCTCGAAAAGAATCTGACCGCTCTGACAAGCGATGAAACCATCCCCTTTTCGGAGGAACTTGAGCACACCCGGGCCTATCTCAATGTGGAACAGGCACTGTATGGTAAAAGCCTCTTCGTCGACTATGATATGCCGCATACCCATTTTCGGATCCCCCCGCTGACTCTGCAGCCCATTGTGGAGAATGCCGTCAAGCATGGTCTGGACCCGGATTCCGATCCGATCCGTATTTTCATAAGGACCCGCCAGACGGATTCCGGCAGCGAGATCATCGTTTCCGACAATGGGCCGGGCTTTGAAGCTACCGACAATGACAGACCGCATATTGCGCTGGCAAACATTAAACAACGGCTGGAACTGATGTGCGGCGGTCAAATGTCGATCCTGCCCCGGGAAGGCGGCGGAACGGTGGTAAAGCTGACGATCCCCTGAATCACCTCATTAAGCTTGTTGACACTTTGGTACACCGCTTGTTAACGGCAGAAACTATTTGATAAAATAGCGAGGAAAGTATAGAAATCGGTCTATGCAAAGGAAATGATCCGGTCTTGAAAAGCAGACCGGATCGGCACAAAGCAAGCTTTGTGCCTAAGCGCACGATTTGCAGAGCAAATCGGCGCAGGAAAGGAGGATAGACAATGAGTGACATAAAGGACCTTATGGTACCGACTCTGTCGGAAGAGAAGCAGAAGGCCTTGAATGAGGCAAAGGAGAAGGTGAGAGCCCGCTACGGTGAGAACAGGCGGATTACCGACGATGGCTACGACAAGGCACTTGCGGTAAAGTGCCAAAACGGCACCTTCGTAGGCAGAAAGACCGAAAATATCATTGCGTATAAGGGCATCCCGTTTACAGGCAAGCCGCCTGTCGGAGAGCTTCGCTGGAAAGCGCCGACGGAATATATTTTGGACAACGGCATATATGAGGCGTATTACAACGGGAAAAGTCCCCGCCAGGGGGAAGATATCAGCGAAGGCGGTTCGCTGTATTATCAGAGCGAAGACTGCCTGTATCTGAATATTTGGAAGGCGGACGAGACTTCTGATAAGAAAAAGCCGGTCATGGTATGGATCCACGGCGGCGGTTACGCCATGGGAGGCACAGCCGACCCGCTGTATGACTGCCACGGTTTCGTAAAGGAAAACCCGGAGGTCATCGCCATCTCCATCGCATACAGGGTCGGCATTTTCGGCTACATCCACCTGTCCCACCTGCCGGACGGCGGCGACTATCCGGATGCGCAGAATCTGGGTCCCATGGATCAGATGATGGCGCTCAGGTGGATCCATGAGAATATCGCAGGCTTTGGCGGTGATCCCGACAATGTGACGATCTTCGGCGAATCCGCCGGCGGCGGGAGCGTAACGACGCTTCCTCTTATAGAGGGCTCCCATAAGTATATTAAGAGGGTCATCGCTCAGAGCGGCGCTCCCTCAATCACGGTTTCTACAGAGGAAGCCATCGAGTGTACGAATGAGGTAATGGAGCTGCTTGGCTGCAAAACCGTAGCTGATCTTAATAAGGTCGACGCGGAAAAGCTTTTGCAGGCATCCGCGGTGACCGGCCTGCGCATAGGCCCGGAGAGAGACGGGAAATACCTGCCCCTTGACCCCTATGAGGCCTATGCGAAGGGTGCGGTGAAGGATATCGAGCTCCTTCATGGCTGCAATAAGGATGAGATGAATTACTTCGTGCATCTCATGGGACCTGAGCTTTTTGAAATGTGGGCGACCGACCGCAGATCAAAGAAGATTGACAAGCTGCCGGATGAAGACAGGAAACGGGTCGAGAGCTTCTTAAGCAGCGTAGAGGGGGAGGGCTATGAAAAAGACAGCCGCCTGTTCAGCCAGCTCTGGTTCAACGCGGCGCATATCAGGCTGTCAGAGGAGCAGACAAAGGGCGGCGGCAAATCGTACACCTATTACTTCACGCCCGAATCCACCCTGCCGTATATGAAGTGCGGACACGCGACTGAGCTTGCCTCTGTCCTCAAGCATCCGGAGGAGACCGTTTTCACGGGCAGGGCCTATGACGAAACCTTTTCGAAAACCATGCGCAAAATGTGGGTTCAGTTCGCAAAGACCGGCAACCCGTCGCTTTCCGCGGACATTTCTCCGGACGGCAAGGCCCATGAGTGGCCCCTTTACGACCCGCAGGAAAGACAAGTGATGGTATTCGATGAATTCGATATCCATCCGGCAAAGGAATCCGAGGTTAAGATCGTAGATTGGGAAAGAACCTATCCCCTGACAAAATATTTTTATCTTTGATATGTTTCATTCCGTAGACAGAGAGAAAGTGAGGTAATACAAATGGCTCAGAAAGCAGACAAGGTATACAGAAACGCGAAGGTTTATTCCGTCGCGCTGGACGGTACGGAAACGCACGCGCAGGCGTTAGCGATCGCAGACGGCAGGTTTGCGTACATAGGCGATGAAGCGGGCATAGAGGCGTGGATCGGTGACAACACGGAGGTCGTCGATTGCCATGGAAAGAGCGTTATCCCCGGTCTTGGAGACGCCCATATGCATCTTGCGCACGCCGCGAAAAAGTTCGGAACCTGCAGCTTCGGCAATATAGTGCCGGACCCTGAGAAGGATACACCCGAAGGTGTAATAAAGCAGCTGCAGGACACGCTGAAGGCATACGTTAATGAGCATAAGGATTCCCCGGTGATCCGGGGTCTCGGCTGGGACAGAACGTGGTTTTCCGGTGGTCTTCAGGGCATTGTGAGACCGTTCACCCGGCACGATGTGGACGCGATTGTGCCCGACAGGCCGGCCGTTCTGATGTCGTACTGCGGACACAGGGTTTTGTTGAATACGAAGGCGCTGGAAGCAGCCGGTGTTACGAAGGATACCGACGATCAAAACGGCCTGATCGTCAGAGAAGCGGACGGAAGTCCCAGCGGTTATATCAAGGAGCCTGCCGTCTATCTGCCCATCATCGACAGCATTCCGGGTTATGATTTCTCAACGGAGGAGCATCGCGACTGCCTGAAGCAGTGCTTTGATATGTTTAACGAAACCGGACATACGCTGCTTTGCGACTGCCAGCAGGGCGCGTCCTATCCGGTCCTGACAGAAATGGCTAAAAACGGTGAATTTACCGCCAGGGTATCCGGCGTTCATAATGTCAATGACGCTACCCGGGATGAAGACATGGAAAAAGCCATCAAAAACCGCACAAAGTTTGATGTGGAGGGCCTCTTTACCGTGGATACGGTAAAGTATTTCGCCGACGGTCAATTCTCCATGATCGAGCCCTATGCGGAGACTTCGATCAATCATAAACCTGGCACAAGAGAGCCCCTTCTCTGGGACGAAGCGCATATGGAGGAGTCCATGGCGCGAGCCAACAAGGAGGGCTTCAACATCCATACGCACGCCATGGGAAGCTACGCCATCCACAGGGTGATCGACTGCTATGAGAACGCGCAGAAGCTGTACCCGAATCCTAACATCCGCAACATTATCGCGCATGACACCTTTATCGTGCCAGAGGACAGAGTGCGCATGGGAAAGAGCCATATCATCGCCAGTAATCAGCCCGGATGGTTCAGCGACAGTCCGGCCGAAGAACCTATTCTGGTAGCTGACTGGGGTGAGGAAGTCGTCAGGCAGACCTATCCGAGCAAGTCGTTGATCGACAACGGCGTGGTATGCGCCTACGGATCGGACTTTTTTGTCAGCCCCTCCTATGGCCTTTCGGGTATTCAGGTCGCCATGACCAGAAGACATGTAAAAATAGATCCGACCTATGAGCTGTACAAGGATGAGCCCGCCGCTCTGCCACAGGAGTGCGTAAGCCTGCGGGAGGCGCTGCAGGCCCATACAATCCATCCGGCCTATCAGGCGCATCTGGAAGACGTCACCGGCTCCATCGAGGTCGGGAAATCCGCAGAGCTGATCGTTTTGGACAGCGACATTGAAACGATTCCGACAGAGCAGATTCAGGATATCAAAGTCATCGAAACCGTGTTTAAGGGGAAAACAGTATTTAAGCGGATGCTATAACAGGATCTTTGTATGAAACAAAGGGGCTGCGAAAGGTTTTTTTCGCAGCCCCTTTATCCTGTCCGATCAGATCGAGCAGAACCGCCGCCAGCAGCAGAAAATCGTCAGGCAGCAAACAGAAATTGCCAGACAGCGCTTAAACGCCATGGTATTGCAAATGCGGCCGCATTTCATCTATAATATTTAATGAGTATTCATAGCCTTTGCAGGCTCAATCCCCCAAAGGCCGCAGTGGTGATCCCGGACAGTATGGAATGAAAGGAAAGGGCTTGAGGAACTATGCAGAATAAAATTTACAACGGCGCGGATTCCCTGCCCCTCGGAAACGCGAAAAAAAAGCTGACGGAGGGGTGCCTTGTTTTAGAGGGCGGAGCCTTCCGGGGCGTGTATACAAACGGCGTGATCGACGCTCTCCTTGAAGGCGGGGTCAAAATGCAGACGGTCGTCGGCGTCTCCGCCGGGGCTCTGAACGGTATGTGCTATGCTGCCGGAAATATCGGCATTGCGGGGCGGGTGAATCTCCTTTACCGGCACGATCCCCGCTACGTCGGAAGAACCGCCTTTCGGACGGATCACGGTATCATGGGCTACAGCTTTATGTTCGGACAGATTCTGAAGGACCTGAAATTTGACCGGGAAACCTTTATGGACCCCTCCCATAAATTCTACGCGGCGTATACAAACTGCCTGACCGGAAAGATGGAATACATGGAAAAGAGCGATCCCGCCATTGAAGCCGCGGTCCGCGCTTCCGCCAGTATGCCGCTTGTTTCCAGAATGGTCGACGTAAAGGGAACGCCCTGCTTAGACGGCGGCTGCTCCTATAAAATTCCGTTAAATTTCGCGCTGGAAAGGGATTTTGAAAGGATCGTGGTCGTCTGTACAAGACCGAAGGGATATCGCCGAAAGGAGGATGACCGCTCCCTTACGCTGCAGCAGCGTCTCTACCGGAAATACCCTAAGTTTGGTCAGGCCATCGCCGATTCCTCCCGGAAATATAATGAAACCTGTCAGAAAATAGATGAGCTGGAAAAAGAGGGACGGCTTTTCCTGATCGCCCCTTCCAGGGACCTGCATATCAAGCGTATGGAAGGGGATATGGAAAAGCTCGGAGAACTGTATTACCTCGGTTATAACGATACGAAACAAAGGCTTTCGGATCTGAAGGCCTATCTATCGAAACGGGATCCCTTCTGATCACTCCGTTTCGCTTCCTATCGTCCTGCGAAGCTCCTCCACTACGGCATTGATGTGATCCGACAGAGCATCGAATTCAGCGGAGCTCCTGACATCCACGACCTCAGATAGATTTCCGTCAGCTATGGCCGAAAGAGAGGTATTGATGCTCTCGATCTCGTTGACAACCCTTCTCCTTAAAATGATATATATAACTAAGAATACGACCGGGAAAAGGACCGTCTCGATCACAAGAACAGCGATCGAGGTCGTACGGAAGCCGCTGAGAGCGCTCCACAGAGGATAGACGCCTAAGATCCTGTAATCGTAGAGCTCCTGTGCGTAGACGATCTCCGGCTTCTCCTCGATCAACAGTACATAGGAGGACTCATCCATCAGCATATTGTTCACATCATCCGCCTGATCGCTCAGATCCCACCCGATATAGCGGTCACTGGAAGCCTGAACGACATGAAGCTCAGAGTTGCAGACCAGAAAGAAGCCGTCATTTCCGATCCTCCGGTTGCGGACGCTTACGAACAACTCGTTGACCGCCATTTCCTCGAAGATCTCCATATCCATTCCGATCTGCACAAAACCGCTCCTGTCCGGAAAAGCCGCGCCCGCATACAGCATCATTTTATCGGGATCTAAAGGATCTCTTCTGGGATCCTGAACAAGCGTCTTTGTATCCTCTAAAAGCGTAAGAAACTCCTCGGACTGCGGGGTTCCCCGAAGATCCTCTCCGATGGCCTCCGGCACGGTAGAATACGCGATGATCCCGTCGATATCCACCACATTGATATCGGTATAGTAATCGTTTTCCAGAAAGGTCCGAAGATAACGGGTCGCCTCCTCCGGAGAATAGCGCTTCAGATCATACATATTGTTCCAGAGGATCTGCTCCAGCTCAACCGCGCTGCTTAAGACTCCGTCGCGGATCGTCTCCGTGATATCATCATTCACATCCTCCAGATTGTCCTTGATCAGAGCAACGGTTTCATCATAGCTGTTCTTGACTAAGATACCGATACTTGCGGCAAGAGACAATAATATGGAGATCAGCGCCGTACAGACCAGCGCTCTCGCTATGATCGACGATAGCCTTCTCTTCTTCATTTACTGACTCCTCCGCTTCCTTTTGATATGGCCATATATAATAAGAAACAAAACGATAAGAACGACAGCCGCCGCAGCCACGCCTATGAGGATATATTTCTGATCGATCCCCTCTACGGCAGAAACCGCGAACTCAACGGTATTTCCCGAAGCGTCGAACAGCTCATAGCCCGCGTATTCCCGCGTTTTGACCTTTCTCCATTCATTTCCGACTCTGGTATAGATCAAAACCTCTTCCCCGGGCAGCGGCTGATACCTTAACGTATGCGTAAGCGTTCCGTCGTCGGGGATCGAAGCTACGTAATGCTCTGTCACATTTTCGATCGGAAGTCCTACAGCGATCACACTTTCTACCGACAGCGCGTCCCCTTCCTTAAAGCTGCCGTCCACAAGCAGCATGGACTGACCATCGTCCCTGAGCCTGTCTCCGGCAAGCGTCGTGACATACTTATGCTCCTCTGCCTTAACCTCGACATTTGAAGCGATATCCGTCAGCTCCTTTATCTCCCATTCTGCATAGTAGCCTTCCTTCAGCTCCGGTACAGGGAATTTCGACTCCTCCAGAGAATCGCCGTAAACCACCGGGAGCGCCCCGACCTCGTCGTCATCCAACGTAAACCGGATCATAAAGCTGCGGAACCGTCTCGGAACGCCTTCTCTCCCTAACATCTCCTCATAGCTGAGGGGCTCGGCTTTCCCCGTAAAGCTGATCTGATCGATCCCGGCGTACTGACTGCCGCAAAAATAATTGTTCTTTACAGTTCCGTTGTCTTCAACGGCTCCCGCAATCCCGCCCCGGTAATTTTCCGCTTCCTCGATATTAGGGATCGCAAAGCAGTCATAGATATCGTCTCCCTTTCCGACAATCCCGCCGACGTAGTCCTTTCCGTTCTCGATACTGCTCGCGGCGCAGAGCTTTATGGTCGAAAGCGACTCTCCTGCGATCCCGCCGACGTAATCCCCGGATTTACTCAGGACCTTGCCGTAGTTCTCACAGCGGAGTACGGTCCCCATCTCCTGAAGACCGACGATCCCTCCGATATAGCTCTTCTCAGAGGTCACCGGGTTGTTATTGACATTGCTTCGCAGTACGCATTTTGACAGGTAAGTGGAATTCACCTTGCTGTCCTTGATCCCGGTAATATCGCTTTCCAGATCGAACTCATATTCGATCGCCATCGTCCCCGCGATCCCACCGACATCCAGATCTCCCTCGACCTTCGCGTTGTTCAGCGAGTCCGCCACCGTTCCGTCGATACAGGTCTCCGCCACGTCGTCGGAATTATCTTCATAGGTCGTAACATAGTCCATTTCCAGAGCGCCATCCATGGCATCCGTGATGAGCAGCAGCAGCTTATTGAACTGATCGTTGACATCCGCCAGATCCCCGATCAACGTATCCGCGCTGCCGCTTACCTCCTGATTCAGAAAGCCCAGATTATCGGAGATCCCCTGCATATTGGTGTTCAGGGAATTGGTCCTGACGTGAAAATCGTCCCCCAGGGTCGGAAGCACGAGCCGGTCTCTTCCGTTTAAATTGGAAACGATCTCTCTGGCGCTTTCTCCGGCCTCCCTCAGTTCATGGCCCGTATCCTCGACATAGCTTGCGAATTTCTTGATATCCCGGACCTCCTGATCTGTCAGCTCCGGTACATACTGACGGACCAGCCTCGTAATGGTATCGGCGTAGTTCTCCATCTGCTCCGCGAACGTATCTCCATCCCCATGCTGCTGCCGCTCATTCCCGCCATGCCTTTCCATATAGGCCTCTTCGATCTCATCCGCTCTCTCAATCAGCTCTTCTGCTGTCGGATCGTAATCTTCTCCGAAAACATCCCGGATCGCGGCATCGTGACCGTCAGCAGCCAAGTCGATCTGCTCTCTTGCGTAATAATACGCCTCCCTGTCGCTGTCCGTCATATATTTTTCGATGCTGATATCCTGAACCGTCCGCTTGATCTGCTGGGCCGCATGCTTAGCTTCCGAAGCGGATTCGCTCAGATTATCGAAAACGCCGTCTTCTTTATCTAATTCCTCAAGAACAAAATCAATGCGGCTGATTGCCTCGTTTGCCGTGGACATGGCGTTATCTACAAAATATTCCGCGCTGTTGGCAAGGAAATTCGTATCATCCAGGGCCTTATCCGCAAAGGACTTGACCACATTGAGGCGCATGGCGATAACGTCCGAGACATTTCCCGCATCCGTTAACGTCGTATCGATCAAATCGTGCAGATCCCCGATATTGGCCGTGATCTGCGCAATGATATCCTGGGTCAGATCCAGCTGAACATAGGGCTCCGCCTGCCCGACGATGCCGCCCACGTCCTTTCTGCCATAGACCGGCCCGTAGTTTTCGCAGGCCTCGATATAACCCGAGGATCTTCCCGCGATCCCGCCCGTATTATAGCCGACGTGTTCATAGCCAATCGTTCCCCGGTTGGTACAGCCCGTAACGGCTCCGAGAGAAAGCCCCGCGATCCCGCCCGTATCGATCGATCCGGTGATGGTCGTCGTTTTGTTCTTCTTTTCACTCTCGTTGCCGCTGAAAATCGAAAGCAGCGACTGCTTATAGGTATCCAGGCTGAAATCGGTAATAGAAGCCTTCGTATCATCTACCGTGATATTGACATTGCTGGAATTCGTACAGTTTGCGATCCCGCCCGCGTTCTCTCCGCAGATCCCGCCGGTATAGTGAACGCCTGTGATCTTTCCATAGGAAGTACAGTCTATGATGCTGCCTCCTACCTCATTAAAGCCTGCGATCCCGCCGATATAATCCTTCCCCTTGACCGTTCCCGCGAAGCTGCAGTTCTGAATCACGCCATAGTTATCTCCGACGATGCCGCCGATGACCATCGCGCTTCCCTCGGGTCGCAATATCCCTTCTACGTTGAGGTTAGCGATGACCGCGGTCGGCTGTGTATAGTCAAACAGCCCGGCGTAACCCTTTTTATCCGTGCTGATCCCCTTGATCGTATAGCCCTGTCCCTCAAAATAGCCGCCAAACGTAGGGATCGTTGTAAAATCACTCTCGTACACCGTGATATCGTTCATAAGAAGGATCCGCTTGTCAACGGACCAGGTATCCACCCTGCACTTTAAAGCAAGCTCCGCAAGGTCCTCCGGCGTTGAGATCCGGATATCCTCGTAGACCTCCACCTTCTGAACCGTCGTTTCCTCTTCCTCCGTATCCTCGGAAACATCGACGATCTCAACCGACTGGGGATCTAAAGATATCCTCTGCTCAGAGGGCACCGCCAGAGTCTGTACAGGATTTAAGAGACCGACGGCAAGCCCCATAACAAGGGCAGTCAGCTTTTTATTCAAATACGGGCAGCTTCGTTTACGCATCCTTTCTGTCCGCCCCCTTTCCGCTCTCCTCCTTAAGAACCTCAAAATCCTTATCATCCTCCAGGTGCTTTGCCGTAAGCTCAGGAAGACCCATATCCGGCTCTTCCATTTCCACCATCTGGCCCGCCTGGACGTGGACATCTACCTCGCCCCGAACGATCCCATGAACCACTCCGATCATCGTCCCATTGACCTGGCCCCTGACTACTCCGTCCAACCTGACAAGACCGCTTGCTCTCTGGGTCCTTAGCGGCATATTCATCACAAAGGCGGTCTTTGCGATGATCGTATCTCCCAGAACAAGGATCTGCGGCAGAACAAACATTGTAATAAAAATGGACAAAACCGTTCCGCGGCTCAGGCACTGCCCGATCCCGTAGATCGACTCATCCGAGGTCAGCTTACCAATCAGAAACGCCGCCATAGCAAGCATCGTTCCGCTGGTCAAGATCGTCGGCAGCGCAAAGTTCAGGGAATCTATGATGGCATCCTTCCGCCCCATCTTCCCCCGGTTTTCGGTATAGCGTCCGGCGATAACGATGGCGTAATCAATATTCGCGCCCATCTGGATCGAGGATACGATCAGATAGCTTAAAAAGAAAATATTATCATGCATCAGCGCCGGGAAGGAGAAGTTGATCCAGATACAGCCCTGGATCACGACGATCAGAAGCACCGGCATTCCCGCGGATTTAAAGGTAAAGAGCAGGACGATAAGAACAACTAAGATCGACATGATATTGACCACGGTATTGTCCCGCGCGAAGGTCTTCTGAAGATCATAGACGCTGACCGTCTCCCCGCAGACAAGTACCGTTCCGTCGTAATATTTATGCGCCATATCGTGAATCTTGTCGATGAAAGCAAAGGTTTCTCCGCTTTCCTGCGGAAGATCCAGATAGACTAACATCCGGCTGTAATTCTCGCCCTTAAGCTGCTGTTTCGCGAAATTCATCTGCCGGTAGGCATCATCCAGCGTTTCCTTCGTATCCGGCTCTAACGTGACATAGCCCGCTTCCACCTCTTCGTAGAGGAACATGAACATATCGATCAGAGGCACGCCGTACTCCGAAAGCCCGTTGATCGCTCTGGCGTAATCCTCATCGTTGACGGCATAAGCGGTATAGATCAGCTCCGCTATCTCATAGTCCATATCAATCAGCTCCGAAAACTGTCTCGGGGTCAGCCGGTCCGCCAGAGCATAGCCGTTCATCGCCTCGATATTCGTAAGGCTCTGGACGTGATCGACCTCCAGGCAGTCCTCCAGATCCCGAACTAACAGCCCCTCCTTCTCGTAATCTCCGGTAGGAATGATCACGGCGACCATATTCTCCGTACCAAAGTTTTCCCCGATCAGACGATCCGTAAGCTGTACCCGGTTCTCCAGGGGCGCTGTGATCTTGCTTTTTCCGAAAACATAGGGACAGTCGTTGGAAAGGAAATAGGCCAGAATGATGACCGCTATGAATAACGGCGGGATCACGTATTTGGTCGCGTAAGCAAATTTTCCGGCGAAGGGGATCTCCGGAATGAAATTACGGTGATTTGTTTTCTCCATACTGTCCGCAAACAGCATAATAACACCCGGCATCAGTAAAAATACGGACATCAGGCTTAAAAGGATCGCCTTGATCAGAACGATGCCAAGGTCCGGACCGATCCGATATTGCATAAAGGTCATGGCGATCAGACCGCCGATGGTCGTAAGAGAGGATCCGGAGATCTCGGGGATCGCCTTGCTCAAGGCTTCGATAATGGCCTCTCTGGGCGGCAGCGTCTGATGCTCCTCCTTATACCGGTTCAGGAAGATAACCGCGTAATCGACGGAGAGGGCAAGCTGGAGAACGATGGTGACTGAATCGGAAACGAAGGAGATCGTTCCGAGTAAGAAGTTCGATCCCATCTGAAGGACCGCTCCTGCCCCGAACGTAATAAGAAGCACCGGGATTTCCATATAAGCCCCGGTGGTCAATAACAGAACTCCAAGAACGACAAAAACGACCAGGATGGAGATAACGCTCATTTCCTCATTTAAAAGCTCCGAGGTAATATTTCCCAAAGTCGTCTGTACATAGGAATGATAGCCGGATACCAGGTCCTTGACACGCTCTAAGACCTCCAGGCAGGCATCATCCGATTCATCATAATCAAAGGTAACCTTCAGCCTTGCGGACCCGTTGGCGTAATACTCGTCCGTTTCATCGTAATCCACGGAAAATACCCCGGGCTCCTCCTCGATCCTGTCCGCGATCTCCTGTCCCTGATCAAAGGAGACGTTGGCGATCATGATCGTACAGGCCCCGTAGGTAGTGAATTCCTCCTCCATCAGATCGATGCCCTGCTTTGTTTCCGTTGTTTCCGGAAGATAAAAGGACAGGGAGTTTTCAACGCTTACCCAGTTCCTCGAAACAGCCGAAAATACCGCTAACAGAATAAATATAAGAAAGAACAGGTTCCGCTTATCTACGATGAAGGCGCAGACCTTCAGCATCGCGTTACCTGTTCCTGATTTTTCAATATCGTCTTTCTCGTTCACTTTCGATATTTCTCCCGTACAAAGATGAACCTGTCCACTCCCCCCTGTGCGGTTATAGTGAACGACAAAATCATTTGTCATTCACTAATGCCTCCGGCGGACATAAAATCCCATATATTGTATCAGACTTAAATTCTGAATACAAGAGATTGTGTACCAGTGAAATATCCGATGTTTAGACAGTATTTATTTTTTTTGTTTCTATAACTGTTCAGAACCCTTTGGCTTTTGAATATTTACTTGTCCCTTTCGTTTTTTTCTTCTGATTCTTGAATTTTTTCTGCTGGGTCCGGGGCGGCAGGATAGCAGGCTTACCGCTTACGGAATGCTTTTGCGAACGGTTGTCCTTAAAATTGTTTTTTTGTACGGAATAGCCGAATTTTCCGAGCTTTTTCCCAAGGCTATAGTATTCGCCGTGCGAATAGACAAGCAGTCCCTGCTCATTCAGCCGGAATTTCCCGCCTACATCGATGACGGATTCCGATACGTCAAGGCAGAGGACCTCAGCCAGGAACATATCATGGGAGCCCAACGGAAGGATCTCCTTTACCCGGCATTCGATATTTACAGGGCTTTCCGCGATCAGGGGGCAGCGGACCCGAAAGCCCTCCGCCTTCGTAAGCCCTGTCAGCTGAAACTTATCATGGTCTCTTCCGGATTTTACGCCGCAGAGATCTGTCGCCCGCGCAAGGCGTTCCGTCGTCAGATTGATGACAAATTCCCCCGAATCTCGAATAATCCCATAGGAATACCGTTCGGGCCGCACCGAGATCGAGACCATGGCGGGGTCTGAGCAGATGGTCCCCGTCCACGCCACGGTAATGATATTCGAGTTTTCCATATCTCCGCAGGAAACCATCACCGCAGGAAGCGGATAGAGGAGGTTGCCCGGGCGGAAGGGGTGTTTTTTGCCGGGGTGTGCTTTGTTCATATATCTATTATTACCTCCGCCTTATAATCCTATCATCCCTACCGGGCAATAATAGGCATCTCTGTTCAATGGGAATATCTTATCGGATGTATCAATGATCAGGCCGACTGCGATCGGCATTTTATATTGCTCCAGGATCCTGAAATTCTTGTCAGACTTATCATTTCCGATACCCTTTTTGATCTCGATCGGATATAGCATCTGATCTTTGATATAAATCAGATCGACTTCCTTCTGATCCCTGTCTCTGTAATAATAAAGGCAGTATTCTATCCTTTTTCCGCTGTTTCGTATACTTTTTACGATCTCACTGACCACATAGGTTTCAAAAAAGGCACCAGCCATCGGAGACGCTTCTAAAACGCCCGGATCGGACCAGCCGCATAAAAAAGCACATAACCCTGTATCCATAAAGTACATTTTCGGTGTTTTGACGATTCTTTTAGCCAGATTACTGACATAAGGCTTCAGTATGACGATGATCCCGGAAGCTTCCAATATAGAGATCCAGTTTTTAACCGTACGGGTATCAATGCCTACCGCGTTACCAATCTCAGTATAATCCAGCTGCTGTGCCGTCCGCAGTGCCGCGATCCTCATAAATCTTCTGAAATCATCCAGCTTCCCGACATTGACCATCCGGCTTACATCCTTCTCTAAATAGGTAGAAGTATAGCTTTCAAAAAATATATCCCGGTCCGGTCGTAAAACCCAATATTCCGGCATTCCGCCAAGATAGATTTCCTGAAAAACCTCATATCTGTTCTTAGGACGGAAATATTTCTGCCTGCTCCTTAAAAGCTCAATGTCCGGCTCAAATGTATGTCCCTCAATCTTTTGCTTCTCACATTCTGAAAATGAATTCACCTCAATGATTGCCGTTCTGCCTGCCAGCGTCTCCGAAGCATTTTCACGGATCTCTATCGTATTCGACCCGGTAAGAATATACATTACTCCTGTAGTGCTTCCTTCTTCCGTATGATCGAGCTTTGCTTCATCGATCCGGATTTTTACAGTCTCCATTAAGGACGGTACTTTCTGTATCTCATCTATGATCAGCGGCATACCATGAGCGCTTAAAAACAACTCGGGATCATCCGAGGCAAGCAGTCTTTCTCTGCTGTTATCCAATGTAACATATTCAAAATCAGGAAAGATATTTCGTAACATCGTAGATTTTCCCGTCTGTCTGGCACCATACAGCGTAATACAGGAAAACTCTTGCGCAATTTCCAATATTTTTTTTTCAAGTTGTCTGTGATAATACATTCTGCAATCTCCGACATTTTCATTTTGATCATCTTAACACAAACAATCGGCAAAAACAACATTGCAATGTCGTTTTTGCCGATAAAGCCCTTGTATCCTAGCAGCCAGCCTTCTCTGCCAGCTCTTTATGCAGTTTTATGGAGAGGTCAACGTCCGCATTTGATTTTGATTTCTCGAAATAAAGGGAGATGGTCAGCCCGTGCTGGAACTCGTTCAGCATATCCCTTTTCGTGTCATAATTTTTCGCTATGATTTCACTCTTTGCCTCAGAAATGCCATGCGCTATATAGAAATCATATACTTCCTTCTTGTCCGGTGTACATAAAAGATCAACACATTTCTTTTCTGTAATATATCCCAGCAGCTTTTCTTCACTTCTGGCAAAGCTCGTGATCGGAGTCTGTAGGATATCTTTCCTTGACATCTCGTAGGTATTACGAAAACTCATAGAATTTGCCGTATCATAAATCGGCGCCGGCGAAAGAAATTCAAGCGTCTCCGGATCTCTCAATATCCCGAAATTCTGAAAATGCCGGTCCGTATTGAACAGAAGAAAATCAGTTTCTATCTGATATTCAAGTAACTCTCTTATTTTGCTCAATCCATTTTGTTCGCAGATATCAATGTAATTTTCATATTCAGAAAGATGATTCGGCTTGACTCTCATGTGGGAAACAAACAGCCCTGGTATCAATTCTCTACGTTTCCCGGTAAATGCCCGGCAGATACATCCCTTGCATTCACCGTCTTCCATGATCGCCTTGTATGGAGTATACTCGCTCGTATCCGTCCCTTGCCGTTGATGGATCGATGTCGCAAAGGCTTCATTTATGGATTGATGTTCGTCCGGTGTTTCTCCATTCTTCTTAATGAACCATTCAGAATTGCGGTAGAGCCAGGTTTTCTCCTGGTCTCCACCCAGGGATCCATCCGGATTATTGGAAAAATCGAACGAGTAGTCTGATGCTACGCTGACGCTTTTGACCGGATTATCAAACAGATTAACCTCTTCCCAGGAGAGTTTCTCTCCAACAGGACATATCCAATAGGAGTCCGTAATGGAAAGCGCGAGATTCTTGACTAACAATTCTGTGGTGTTTGCTACGCCTTCTTTTGTCAATAGTTCTTCAAGGTTATTACGGCTTTCAGATACCCGTCGTACCCGCCACCATAACGGAATCACGGTTGGCGCATCGCTTCCGGGGACAGGAGACAATCGCTTGTCGAGTATTTTTCCGGAGACAGATTCATCCTCATTGATCGAAAATAATCCTGCGATATCATTCCGATGCATCAGATAAAATTTCTTGTATACTCGCATCCAGATCGGCCTCCTCCACTATTTTATCAATATCCATCGAAATAAACACCTGATATGGCTCAAGGTATTTTGGCTCTTCGTTTCGAATATAAAGGATATCCCGCGTATATTCTTTCCCGGCATATTGAAAATGAACCCGATACTCCCCGTCCCGAAATTCCAGAAGATACGGAATCTGATATTTCTCGCTGTTTCCAGTCATCTGATCCATCGTGATCACAGGATGCTTGAGCAACGTTTCTATGGAATATCCAAAGCTTCCCGCAATCTTAAGCAGCGTTCCGGCTCTTACGTCTTCCATTTTTGTTTTTCCCAGAATGATATTCTCCAGAGTTGTATACGGGATCCCGTATTTCTTGCAGAACGCGTACTTCGTTATGCCTCTTCGTTCCAATTCCAACTCAATAATACATTTTTTCATAATATTATTATAACCATTTATAGTTATAGCGTCAATTCATATTGACTAACGCTTTTCATAGCCGATCTATTGGGCTCGCAAACGCAATTCCAGTACGTTTGCTTTATCATTGATCTGCTTCCTGACACCTATACTCGCGAACGCAATTAATTGCCGTTTTTGATAAAGCATACTTACTGGAATTGCGTTTGCGAGTCCGGTTGATCGGCAACGAAAATCGTTAACCAGTATATCTTTACCTGTCCCTCATCTTCTCCGACGGCCTTGTTCGCCGAATAAGCAAGCTTATAATCCACACCGTTTCGAAGTGTCAGCCAGGCTCCATCATCTCCCTCGCCGTATTCCCAGGTAACCAGCAGCTCGGCGATCGCTCCATTTGGAGAGTACTCCGGCTCAGTCTTCATAACGGAAATGTGACCGGCCTTGTCTTCTGCAACAAGATCGATCGGTGTGATCTACCCTCCTGTCGCCCGTACCCTGCGCCCATATATAAGACCTCTCGTAGTTAGAAAATGGAGGATGTCATTTTTCCCACTTTCCATTATTCTGATATTGCACCTGATACATATAGCTTTGTCCCTCAAAATCATCAGAGTCCGGATGATGAACCGTGAACCGGCTCCTCATAAGAATTGTAAGCAAGCTGTATCCCATAACTTAACGCTGCTTCATTATTGTAAGTCTTGTTACCTGCCTGATTATGAGCGTCTTCGACCATCTCCGCCACCTTTTCTTCATCCATGTCCCAGGTTGCCTTCAGCAGCTCTTCTGATATTTCATACGCTTTGAAAGCAGACACCCACTCACTGCCCTTTGTCGAAGCCTTGAATTCGTCAAGTATCTCCTTGTTAGGAATGAAAACCTCGCCTTTCTCGTTATCATATCCGAGATAACCCAGGTGAATGAGCAAAGATAAAACATCATCCCTGCAGGTAAATGTCGTCATGTCATTCTGGTAAGTACCGGTATCAACCACAAGTCTTCCTCCGCTCATAAGGAGTGTTACTGCCTCCTTTAAGCCATCGAAATCCTTCCGAATATACTCTGCAAGAGCCTCATAGGTTTCCGTCTTATTCCAGAAATTCTGGATAATTCCCGTTGTTACAGCCTTTACCACGGAAAGTGGGCTGTAGATCGAATAATGCTTTGCCGGCAGTTCTTTTCCGGTTGTTTCTTTTACCGCGTAATTTGGATCAGGCGGAATAATATCACTGACTTCATATCCGTCATACCAGGCTTTCATTTTCTCGTAATCCCGTCCATATGCGCGGCAGAGCTCTTTTACTTCTTCCCCTGTAAATCCGGTATAAGGCGCAAGCTGCATAGGGGTCATCATAGAGTATTCATCGAACATGTTAAGAGCTGAATGCTTTCCGTATTTCTTTATTGGAAGAATCCCCGTCATATATGCAAGCGCGACATGACTATTATCCTTCATAAGATCACGCAGAAAATCAAGATACTCTTTCTGCCCTTCCCTGTCATCCTGGCGTTCTCTGAAAACGGCATCCCACTCATCGATGACGATTACTACCTGTCTGTCATTTTCAGAATAAATATCATCGATCGTTTGAATAAGATCGCCTTCATCAAATAGTTCCGCGCCCGGATATGCTTTTTTATAATCCCTTATCACCAGGCTCTGCATAACCTCAAGCGCCGTAAGCACATCTGCTTTTTCCTTAAGGAACCTTGTCATTGTAATTCGGATTACATCAAATTTTCCGAGATATAGATCCCAGGCTAACCCGGAATTATCAGATACATTTCCGGCTATCTTAAGCTTTTCAAACAGTTCTCTGCTTTCTGCTTTCCTGTCATAATAAGCACAGATCATATCTGCAGCCAATGTTTTTCCGAACCTTCGAGGACGTGAGACACTGACATACTTCTGTTTGGTTTTTACGACAGAATTCAAATATCTGACCATTTCCGTTTTGTCAACAAATATTTTTGAATGAATGGCTTCTTCATATGCTGTTTTACCCGGATTTAAGTAAACTCCCATGTCATCCTCCACCATCAAGTGCGTTCCACAGCCTATACTATATCAGAAAAAAAAACACAGGGAAAGGTTTAATGCCCAGATAACCCATAATCTGGTTGATTAGCCCACAAAGGCTTACCCCTCCGCAAGATAATCTGTTGATTACCTTATATCTTAGATGTGCTTTTGCAACGGAACTGCTTTTTTTCGCGCCCCTGAAAGCTTCCGTACGCGGGCCGGCGTAAAAAAAGAGCTGGCCCTGTGAGAGGCTTTAATCCTTTTATGATATAGTTCCGTTCATACACCTGTGGACATAAATAGCTGCCGGTTTATACATGCAGTGTTATTGTGTACAGTTATATACGATATGTATCGGCTGGCATTTACGTTGTGAGGTTTATACTCGCGAACGCAATTAATTGCCGTTTCTGATAACGCAAACGTACTGAAATTGCGTTTGCGAGTCCGATTAATCGGCACCGAAAAGCGTTAACCAGTATAAATGCTGATGATAAATTCTGATAATTATGCTATCATATAATTAAGATAGCTGAACATTTTTATCCTGGAGGATATTTATGGAGCAGCTTACTGAATTCGGAAAGGCTATCATAGCCTCCGATCCGGATTGTATCCGTCTTGATCTGACCGTAAAGAATATTCTGGCTTATAAGCCTATACTTTCGAGGATATTTAAGGAAGTCGTATCTGAATGCCGGCATATGAACTATGAGGAGATAGAGGCCTGCATAGAAGGAGAAATGCATGGTTTAAAACTCACGAAAGAATTTATACTGGTTAACGATTTTCGTTGCCGATCAACCGGACTCGCAAACGCAATTCCAGTACGTTTACTTTATCAAAAACGGCAATTAATTGCGTTCGCGAGTATAAGGACGAGGTGACGGATATGTGTAGTTATGCTTCTGCCATAGAAAGTAAAGGTATTTCTCAGGGTATTTCCCAGGGTATTTCCCAGGGACAAAGTATATTAGTCGATACCGTACATAGAATCCGTAATGGCGAAAGCCGTGAGGATATAATAAGAACGGGTGTGGGCGAACATACTGTCGATCTCGCTTATTCAATCAAGTGATCCCATTGACCAAAAGCATCAATGCGGACGGTCAGGCATAAAAACCATAACCGTCCGCTCTTATTTTTCCAGCTTTTTATTTTTTTACAGATTCGGTATGTATATGTTAGGAATAAGTTACCTGTTGAAAAATTTATAGCTTTATTTCGTTACAAAACCTTCGCCGTTCCAGGCACCCTGCCAGCTTGTTTTGACATCGCCGGCAGCTATCGCAAAGGTCACGATCCGTAGACCGCTGCACTCCCCGATTCCCCTAACGAGAATCCTTCCGGTTCCCTTCTGGATATTGTTCTGGTAACCCACGATCTCAAAATCCTTTCCTTCGGTCAGGCCGGTAAACTTAACCTTCGGCTCGATCGCGCTGCCGGTATATGCCTGCTTGTCGAGCTTTTCCAGCTTCTGCTTGGAAATATCCTTA
>JAFSXN010000064.1 GCA_017444015.1 Lachnospiraceae bacterium
CCGCCTGAAGAATGCATCCCGAAGACGCTAAGGCTCAAGACCAAAAAGAGTGACAGCAATACTGAGGTATAAAGTCCTGCATAAAAAGTAGATTTATTTTAAGTAGAAAGTGTGCAAAAATCAGATAAATAAGGAGGTTTCGCATGAAAGCCTGGATTTCAAGCGCCACAGCTGCCATATAGAGAAAGCGTAAGCTCCGTTCCTGTTTATCAATTTATAAAACTTAATGCAACACCAATCCTTGTCAGACTAAACGCAACAAAAACTGCTTTTTGGATAAAAAATTACCTTAATATTAGAGAACGCCTGATAGGGTTATGAGAGAACCATGTTTCGATGCAAGCCTCTCTTGCGCATGAAAGAGGCTTGTGCTATACTTCTGCTGATAAAACAAATTGACAGAGTGCGTTGGAACAAGGACCTTTGAAACAGGAAAAAGTTGACGGTCGGTTTCAGGCATCAGAAAGGAGACAAAATGAATAAAAAGTGTATAGGGGGGGGGGGAGCTCGCGAAGGCTTTGGCTTAGCGGCGTTTTAGCGCTTTCTCTCATATTCGGCAGTTTTTTACCTCTTTGTACGGAGGTTTCCGCGGAGGAGCTTTTGCAGGAGCAGGCGGAAGCGGTCTCGCAGGAGGTCTCGGAAGAGGCTTCAGTTCTTGATTACAGTTCTTATGAGGAGCCGATTCCCGGTTCCGATGTTTCAGAGGATGATTTAGATTCAATAGATCAAGCGCAGGTTGATGAAGCAGGGGAGGCTGCGTTGGAGGATACGGAGCTCCCGGAAGCGTTAAATGCGGCAAGCGTTTCTTTACCGACCGATCTTGGCTGGAGCGAGGAGGGGCATATTCAGTTCACGGTTCATCATCCGGACTCTGATGATTTTGTGGGACAAAACTATATGTATCAGGTGCAATATCAGAATAATGGAAAGTGGGAAAAATGTTATCCTCCATTTTCTGACTACGAGAGTTCTAATATATGGGCGCAGGGTAAGGGCGACTGGACGGTAGATCATACCTCAGATGACGTGCCTATCCTGGAGAAAGCTGGGAAATATCGATTTCGTGTGAAGGTAGCAGAAAACATTTCCGACACATCCATGAGCTCGGGAAAGATAACAGGCTGGTCTCCGATTCTAGACTACACCATTCCGGAGGATAAGCTGGATACGCCATCGGTCTGGTGGAACGGGGAGACGGCGTGCTGGACACCAGTGGTGGGAGCTGCTTATTATCAGGTACGGTTATGGGGGTTGTTAGAAAAGGGGGCGAAGGTTAGTTTTATGGGAGGTGATAGTACGTCCTGTGACTATTTTAAGAGCAGCTTGAGCGGACTGTCTGCAGAGGAACTGGCGACAAAGGAAATTACCTTTACGGTACGAGCCCATAGCGATGAGCCGAGACTTGTATATCATTCCGATTGGTCGGAGCGCTCACTGCCTTATGGGAGGAATCCGGTGCCGATCGAGGAGCTTTCCGTTACGGAGACGGAAAAAGACCTGGGGATCGACGATACCTGGCAGATTAATGTGGTGAAAACCCCTGCGGACGCTACAGACCCGGTAACCTTTACAAGCAGCGATCCGAATGTTGCCACCGTAAATCAGCAGGGCTTGGTTACGGCGCTTTCTGCGGGCGAAGCTACGATCACCGTAAAAGGCGGTGAGTTTGAGCTGTCATGTAAGGTAACCGTAAAGGTGGTCTTAAAGGATATTGTTTTAAGCGATACAAAGGTGCTCCTGACGACCGGACAAAGCTATACGCTTAAAACGACGGTTCTGCCCGCGGGCGCAAACGCGAGTATTGAGTATGCCGCTTTGAATAACGAAGACAGCATAGAACTCGTACCTTCCGAGGACGGAATGAGCGCGACCATAAAAGCGCTTGACCCTAATAACGTGGATATTCAGGTCACCGCGATAAATAACGATGATCCGGAAAATACGGTGGAAAAACTCTTTAAGGTCAGGATTACTCCCAGCGATGCCTCGAATCTTGTTGATGAAGAGTATGAACAGATTGCAGACGCTTTAACGGCTCCGAACGGCTTATGGATATACGGCCTCGAAGACAGCTATGTTTACAATGGCCTGCCGGTAGAGCCGGAATTTCAGGTTTTTGCCGGAAACGCAAGGCTCCGTCTCGGAAAAGAGTACGCGGTATCATATAAGAACAATAACAAGCCGGGGACGGCGCTGCTTACTGTGACCGGAAAGGGAAGCTACAGCGGAAAGGCGGAAAAGGAATTTACGATCATAGCGTCCTCAGCCGCAGGCACAAATGATATAAAAAAGGCAAAGATCACCGATATGCCAAAGAGCAAGCCCTTTACCGGCTTGCCGGTCACGCTCGACGATAAGGAGCTGACGGTAACCTTTAACGGTGAAAAGCTGACAAGGGATGAGGACTATACCCTTTCCTATACGAAGAATATCGACGCGGGGACAGCGACAGTATTTATCACGGGAAAAGGGAATTATAAGAATTCGGTAAAAAAGACATTTAAGATCACACCGATCGATCTTGCTGCGGAAGATAAGGCCGGTCATATTTCCGTTATGAAGACGGAGCCGGAGTACTCTCCAAATGGAGCGATCGCCGAGCTGCTTGTTACCTGGGAATACGGCGAGGGAGATGATGGAGCCTGGCTGACACTTCGAAACGGTGTGGATTATAAGCTTGCTTATTCGGCGAACAAGGCCGTCGGAGAAGATCAGGGACAGGTAAAGATAACAGGACAGGGGAACTTCACCAAATTTACTACGAGGAGTTTTACGATCGTAAGCGGCGATCTCTCGAGGCTTTATATGAACGCTCCGGACGTACCCTATAAGGCGAAGCAGAAGGGTACCTACTTTATGAGTAAGGTAAAGATATACGGAACCGACGGAAAAGCCTTAAAGGAAAAAAAGGATTATACCCTGTCCTATCTGGATCTGAATACGCAAGAGGAGCTGACAAAGGATTCTGTCGTAAACGACGGCGATGTGATCCGGGTAACGGCAAGCGGTCTGGAAAACGGGCCCTACGCGGGAACAAAGCTGTCAGCGGATTATCGGATCAGGACACTTAAGGATATTTCCAAGCAGAAGCTGGAAAAGCTCGACAAGCAGGCATATACCGGCAGCGCGATCGAGCCGAAGGTTAAGTTTACCGGCCTGACCGAAGGAAAGGATTTTGAGATCGTGGGTTACCAGAACAATATCCAGAA
>JAFSXN010000065.1 GCA_017444015.1 Lachnospiraceae bacterium
AGTATTCTGCGTCAGCTTTTCAAAAAAGAGGAGAATGTACTGCATCTGGCGCTTCAATCTCTCGTCCGCGGAGCCGAAGACCTCGACATCTCTTGTCCGCAGATAGGCATAGGCCTGTTCCCCGGTCAGTGTGATCTCTTCGCCCTTTTTGATCGTCACATCGCCTCTTCGAATGCTTTCTAACGGTTCTAAAGTGATCCCACCCGCCGCGTCGTTCATAGCGGCAAGCCCTCCCATATTCAGGGCGACGTAGCCGGAGATCGGAATATTCCGAAACAGCCGCTCAACCGCCTCGACGCTGCGGATACAGGAGAGTTTCATCCCGTCCCCGTAGCCGTGCTGCAGACAGATCTGAAGATCGACCTGGCTGATGAATTCCCCGTCGCGGTTATAAACATCGACGGGAACGATCGTATTTCGGTTGATGGCAATAACAAAAAGCTCCCTCTCCCTCTCGTCCATAGAAAGGAGAAACATAGCATCCGACTGTCCGCCGCTGATCCCATCCTCCGAAAGCCTTGCCGGCCCGTCATTATCGATCCCCATAAAGAGATAATTCTGCATCGAATCCTTATAGCGGTACAGCTTCCCTTGATAGCGGACGGTCCCCTCACTCCATTTCTCCTCCCCCAGATCCGAAAGACTTCGAATCTGGGGATAGCCCTCCTCCTGAGATTCCCCGACAGAACCGGATCCATCCGATAAAATCTCCTCTGGCTGGCTAAGCTCCTCTCGCTTAACCTCCTCAAGATCCCTCGCTGCCGGGGTACATCCCAAAAGAAAGGACAGCAAAAAAGCAATGAAGAAAAGGATATGTGGTTGTCTTATTTCAGATCGAATCGTTTGCTTCATATTATTCCTGTGTGGGCAGGGTTTGCCCTGTCTGTCCGGACAGTTCCGGAAGAACCGGTGTTTCCGCGGGAACCTGCGGGATCGTCTGCTGTACAGTACCTGTAGGAGCCTGCTGAGGCAGCTCGGGGATTACAGGGAGTACCAGCTCGGTTCCCGGGAAGGTAAACCCTGGCACCTGCGGCGTCGAAGGAGTAGTCTGACGCGGTGCCTGGGGGGCCGCTGTCGGTACGACAGGCTCCTTCTCAAATTCCTCCGGTCGAAATTCCGTAAGCGCTGCCCTTAGGGAAAGAGCATTGGCTGCCGCCATATCCAAAGCCTCTGCCAAAAGCTCTCCGCTTTCCGCTTTTTCAAGAAGTCCGCTTTCTATGGTTCCAAGGTCTTCACAGCGGTACAAAAAGCGGTCGCCGTTGTCGATCGATTCCGTAATCTCCTCGATATCGTCCGTGGAGAGAAGGATCAGCGCGTCAGAATCCTCTTCTCTGATTCTTTTTGCTTCCTCATAATCCCCCTCATACATGACAAACATAAGCTGCCCGGCAGCCTCCTGCCATACCTCTGAGTCCTTTGCTTCTTCGATGCCAAGACAGAAGAGATTAAGTCCTCTATCTGACATCTCGGCAGGCCCGGCGTCCTTTTGCTCCGAAAGGCCTAAAAACAGAGAGTACTCCGACAGTTCTCGGGAATATCCGCGGATCCCCTTTAAGAGCCGCATGCCCTCACTCTCCGAGGTGAAATTCCCGGAAGAAAAGAAAAGGCCTGCCACCGGCTTTTCCTCCAGGGCTTTTTTTAAAACCCCTCCTGCCGTCGTTACACGGGAGACTCCTGTTAAGGCTTCGGGCGTTGTAAGAAAGACCGCGCAGAGTTTTTGCTCTGTCGTCAGCTCTGCTAATTTCGAAAGGATCTCCTCCGGATAATCCATAGAATAGGTACTTCCGACCCAGACCGTTTCGTTTAGCTCATATTCATTGCCGGTAAGATCTACCGGCAGTTCAAACTCGGCGGAAGATACCGATTGTGTATTCTTTTGGTCTTCTGTCTGGATAGCTTCGTCTGTCCGGGAAGCCTGTTCAGCACCCGCTTCGCTTTTTCCGAAAGCCATCCCTGTCCACCCTCCGGAGAATCCAAAAAGAACGACAGCAGCTATCACAAAGAGCAAAAAAATTCCCTCGACGATGATCCAGATATTAAGAAGTCTTCTGCGTTTCATGGTTCTCCGTTTCGTCTGGCTTTGCCGTCTCCGGGCTGTTTATTCCATGCTTTTTTCGTCTTCTTTTTCTCTTCGGTTCCCCGGCTTCATTTTCTGTCTCTCCGTAGGCGCCGTAGTATTTCCCGTAATAGCTGCCATAGTAGCCCCCGTAACGGCCTCCGTAATATCTCCCGTAATAGTGGGACTTCTTCATATCGACCTTATTTAAAACCGCGCCTAAGATCCGTACGCCGGAGGCCTCTAACTGCCGTTTTATCCCTATAACAGCTTTCTTTTCGACCTCACCCTGTCCGATAACGATCACCGCTCCGTCCGCATCCGCAGCAACTACCGCGGCATCGATCGCTGCCCCTAACGGCGCGCAGTCGATCAGGATATAGTCAAATTTTTCCCGGACCGCCTGGATCAGACGGTGATAATACTCCTTTTCCAGAAGCTCCGTCGGGTTTACAACACTTCGACCCGCGAATATGATGAAGAGGTTATCGATCTGGGTCTTGCAAAGTACGTCACCAAGCTCCTTCTGTCCGGAAAGATAATGGGAGAGACCGTCCACGGACTTCCCGTCGTCTCTGCGGACCCTGTGTCTGCCGATCAGGACGGATTTCCGCATATCCGAGTCGATGATCAGTACCCGGTTCCCGGATTCCGCGATCGACTGTCCGAGCTTCATGACAACGGTGCTTTTTCCCTCATTCGGCAGCGTACTTGTAAAGAGGATCGTTCGTATATCATCTCCGCAGAACCGGATATTGGTCCGAAGCTCCCGCAGAGATTCCTTCATGGTATTGCTTTCATTTCCTATGTTATTTAAAAATACCTCGATCATGTTCTAACCCTCCATGGCTTCGTCGATCGGAAGTGTGGCAAGGATGCGGAAACCGATCTTTTGCTCAACATCCTCCGGCGTTACGACTTCCTCATTGAAGATAAAGCTGATCGCGGTCAGAAGCATCGCGATCGCAGCCCCGATGGCCGCCCCTGCCAGACTGTAGAACAGCAAGCCATGGTTTACCGGTTCTTCGTCCGAATAGCCGCTCTGTACAAGACTCGGCGGATCCTGGTCCATCTTCTCGGCGATAAAGGCTGCCGCGATATCGGCGATCTCGTTGGTTATGAGTCTGGCCCGTTCCGGATCCTCGTCCTCTACCTTGATCTCGATAAACCTTGTATTCGTCGGATTATTTACCTCCACCTTTTTCTCCAGTTCCTCATAATTTTCGATCAGCTTAAGGTTCTGGATCACCTTGTCAAGCACAGGCCGTCCTTTGGTTACGATCAGATAGTCCTGTGTCAGGTTGGCTCCGGTCTGCAGATCCGCAAGACTCGTAATGGAGGTACTCTTTGTCAGAACATAGAGCAGAGATGTCGATTCATAGATCGTATTGACAAAGTAAAATCGAAGCGCAAACCCGATTACCCCCGCTAATACGGCCGAGAGCAGGATCGCTCTCCAGTGGATCCTCCATTCAAAAAGCAGCGCAAGCAGATCGATCTCAATGACATCATTGCCTCGGTTATTCTGTTTTTCCAAGCGTGTTCTCCGTTACCCCATAGATTTTATCAACAGATTTATCTCCCCTCTGCTGAAGCGCGAATGATCTTCTCCGGATTATGGATAAACAGCTTTTTTGCTCTCTCTTCCCCATATCGTTTCGCGACATGGTCAAAGCATTCCTTTAAACGACACTGCCGTTCTCTTACCCCGTGGCTGTCTGAGGCAATGATATCCGCCAGTCCGCCCTTCAAAACCGTTTTACAGAATCGTTTCAACGGCGCTCCCTCGATCCCCAGGACGCTGTCCGCGTTGATCTGAATAAGACTCCCCATTTTTCGAACATCCGCTAACAGTTCAGGCTTCTTCCGGAAGCATTCATACCGCTCCGCATGGGCGATGACCGGAGTAAAACCCGCTGCTGTCAGCTCTTCCAGGGAATTCTTCAGAAAATCATATCGTCCAAAGGTACTGTACTCGCAGAGGACATAATAGCTCCCCGCCAGCGTCAGGCACCGCCCCTCAAACAGATTTTCCACGATCTCGCTGTCCACGTGATATTCACAGCCGAGATAGATTTCGATCCCTTTTTCCTCCGCCATTTCCATCACATCAAAATAACTTCTCTCTATATCCTTTAAGGAATAAGGGAAAAAGTCCTTGCGGTAATGTGGAGTCAATATGATCTTTTCGATCCCCTGCGCCTTTGCGATCGTAAGCATGGCTTCAGATTCTTTTGGAGATCTCGCCCCATCGTCCACTCCATACAACAGATGGCAGTGAATATCGATCATAGACGTCGAACGCCTCTCTGAAAAACAGTCAGTTTACAACATATGAATTAGTACGGAATATAAATTGTTCTGATAAGAAAGGATAGAATGACAGGAAAAGCCTCTAAAAGTCGGGGCTTTCTTATTGTGTTCATAACACCGGGAAATTTCCGTTTAATAAAACGATTATATTGGATCCATAACAATTGTCTCGATTAATAACAGCGTTTTTTATTATTATCTTGAAATCTCCGATAGTATGTGTTATTATACGTTTCGTATAAAAGCTATTTGTATACTACATAATAATTCATATGTAGTACTCTTTTATAAACATTTCCTTTTTCTAACCATTACTTTGAACAGATCTGCAAGCTACCAGACAGTTTCTACCAATCCCAGTTTTTCCAGTATATTCCTTTGCTGTTCACAGGTCTCTCGAATATATCTCCTGGTCGTATCAATTCTGCTGTGACCTAAAATATCAGCTACTCTTGCGATATCTCTCCCCTCCTTATAAAGACAGGAGGCAAAGAGCTTGCGAAGATTATGGGGAAAAACCTTTGTCACGGCGACACCCGCTCTCTCCGCCAGCTCCTTCATCTCTTTCCAGATATTGCTCCGGTTCAGTGTATTTCCGTTCCTGCTGACAAAAACAGGTCCGCTTTTGATCTTGTTTTCCGCGATATACAGAAGCAGCTGCCGGCAAAGCTCCCTGGTGAGGATAACTTTGCGAACCTTTCCCTTGTTATAGATCCGGGCGATCCCCTGCCTTACTGCCTCTACCGTGATAAAACAGAGCTCGGAAATACGGATCCCGGTAGAGCCGATCGTTTCCATAATAATATAGAGCCGCCTTTTCCCCTCCTGCTTTGCCTGTTTGAGGAGTTTTTGATAATCTGACCGGCTCATATATCTGTCATCGTCCTGAAAGCATTGCTGCTGGGATTTGTAGGGTTTGACTCTTGCGTCATACCAGCCCATATACTCTAAAAACCGGTTCACTGTCTCGAGGTAGGAGTTAATACTGCTGATCTTAAAGGTCCCGCAATCCAGCAGATACCTTTTAAACGCGATCATCAGTTCTTTATTGATCTCTCTGCCCGCCGCAAAATCCCGGAGGCGTTTTACATCCCGGGAATACTTTTCAATCGTAGCCCGGCTTTTTTCGTCCTCCGATAAATACCTTTCATACGCTTTGATGATTTCTTCCGTAATGCTTCTCTCTAACATACTGTCTACCTCCGTAGGATTAGTAAAAGGTAACTGTTCTGAATAGTTTCCTTGTAAGCTCTATTATAATTCCTTACACTTTTTCTGCAATCGAGTAGGGGTGATGAAGTCCCCCTACTCGCCGCGCGGCCCGCGTCCGGCTTCAGCCGGAAAACTTCCATACGCGGGCCTGCGCATAAAAAAGAGCCATGTCCTCTGACATGACTCTCCGTATTAAATCCGTTTTTATCAAAGCCTCGCGAAACTCTCCCGGGTCCCTACAGCACTCCGACCTCCTTAAAGTATTTCTGCGCGCCCAAATGCATCGGGATCGAGATCCCGTCCACCGCGTATTCCGGATCCAGCTCGATTCCCTTGTTATTTTCCTTGATGATCTCAGTCTTGTTGTCGAAGATCCCCTTTACGATATCGTACGCCAGCTCATCCGAGATCTGGTCCGAAAAGATCAGGGTCGCCTTGACCGTGACCGTCGGGATATTCTCATCGATCCCCTGATAGAGACCGGCAGGAATCAGATAGTTGGCATAAAAATCATATTTTTTCCGCAGGATATCTCTGTGGGCATCGTCGATGGGAAGAAGCTGAACTTCGGTATCCTCGCAAAGCTCCGTAAGCGCTGCCACAGGCGGTCCCGCCGTCACAAACGCCGCGTCCAGTTCTCCGTTTCGGATCGCTTCGGCGGAATCTCCGAAGCCAAGGTTTCGTACCTCGATATCGTCAAAGCTCATTCCGTACGCTTCAAGGATCTGGCGGGCATTTACCTCAACGCCCGAACCTACATCGCCGACAGAAACTCTCTTTCCCTTCAGCTCTTCGATCGAGGAGATCCCCGGCACCGAAACGATCTGTATGACCTCGGAATAGAGCGCCGCCGCGGCATAGTACCCCATGGTCACGCCCTCCTCCTCGAAGAGATCCGTACCGTTCATGGCATAGCTCATAACGTCATTCTGGACCAGAGCCAGATCCGCCTCGCCCTTGGACAGAAGCAGGATATTCTCCTTGGAGCCACCGGTCGAAAGTACCTCGGCGGACAGACCGTCGATATGCTTGCCAAGGACATCCGCTAATACCGTTCCGTAGCTGTAATAGGTCCCGGAAGTCCCGCCAGTGGCAAACTTCAGCGTCGTGTTTTCCGCACCTGCGTTCCCGCTGTTCTCACCGCACCCCAAAAGGGCAAGCAGCAGGACCCCGCATAACCATATGGCCGCGTATCTCATCTTTCCTGATCTCATAGTGACCCCTCCTCTGATTACGCATATCTTACAGGAAACGAATTACTTCATTCCCTCTGTTTATCATTATAATGTGTCCACCCATGGACAGGGCAAGACCTTTTTTCAAATGAGCAATTATTATTATAACAGGTCTTTAAAAATTGTATATATGGAAAAGTCACAAATAACAGGTGTTTATGCCATACGGCCATCTTCATTTCACGATGCGGATCCTTGAGAACGGATAAAACAGGAAAAAAGCTCTTCCGAGGATATCTTTTCTTCGGACGTTTCCAACCTCCTCGTAGCGGGAATCGATGCTGTCCTTCCGGTTATCCCCCAGCACAAAGTATTCATCCTTCCCAAGAAGGATCTCCTGCTCCGCTCTTCCGGAAAAGGAAATCCCCCCGATATAGTCATTGATCGGTTCCTCATTGATATAAATGCTTCCGGCATTGATCCGTACGGTTTCCCCCGGCAGCCCGATCACGCGCTTAACCAGGGTCTCCTTCTCTTTTCCCGAGACAAAGCAGATCACCTCATTGCGCCTTACCGCCCGAAACCGGTAGGACAGCTTGTCCAACATGATATTATCCCCGTCAAACAGCGTTGTTTCCATAGAGGTTCCCGATACTCTGGTCCTCTGGGTAACAAAAGTCAGAACGAGAAAGGTACAAACTAAGACGATCAGCACAAAAATACTGCCGTCCATCAGCGCCCTCATCACCGGATTCTGCTTTTTCCTCGCCTTTTTTTTCTCCCCTGCCGTCCCTTTTTTCGAAGCGGGTACTTTGGCAGCACTCAAAGCAGTTCCTCCTTCTTATCAAGCGTCATCCGCCCCAGTCTCCCCGAACGGTAATCCTCGAGTACAAGGCCTGCCGCCCGGTACAGATCGGGCTCCCCTGCCTTTTTCAGCGCCCCTCGCTTCTTTGCTACAAGAAAAAGCGCCAGATCCTCCTCTGAAAGCTTTTCCACGTTCAGCTCCTTCGTATAAGCCTCCGCCTCCGAAAGCGTTTCGATCCCGTAACGGTCAAAAAAAGCCTGTCTGTCCCTTTCGAAATACAGCCGGATCAGAGACAGCGCAAGCTCCCGTTTCTCTATGATATCATCATTGATCGAACCAAGCATGGCAAGCCGCTCCCCAACGATCTGACTTTCAAATTTCGGCGGCATGATCCCCGGCGTATCCAACAGCTCTACCTGCTTATTCAGCCGGATCCATTGCTTTCCCTTGGTCACTCCCGGCTTATTTCCGGTCTTTGCGCTTGCTTTTCCGGACAGGGTATTGATTAACGTCGACTTTCCGACATTTGGGATGCCCGTCACCATAGCTCTGAGCGGGCGATTCAGTATCCCCTTTTTCCTGTTCTGTAGGAGCTTCTTCTCACAGGCCTTTTCAATCGACTGCTGTAAGATCCGTACGTTCTTTGAATCCCTGGAATCCAAGGGGACCGCAATCGTTCCCTGTTCCGAAAAGCAGGAAACAAATTCCTCCGTCACGGACGGATCCGCCAGATCTGCCTTGTTTAAGACAACAAGTCTTGCTTTCCCCGCCGAAAGCGTATCAATATCGGGATTTCTGCTGGAGATCGGCGCCCTCGCCTCGATCAGCTCGATCACCAGATCGATCAGCCTGATATCCTCCCGCATCGTACGCATAGCCTTCATCATATGGCCGGGATACCATTGATATGTATTCATCTATTTCACCAGTCCCATTTTTTCCTGCGCCGTTCCCAGACGGAGCCAGACCTTCCCCTGGATCATCTCCGAGGTGACATTTCCGATGTTTGCGCTGCGGGAATCCTCTGAATTGCTCCGGTTGTCCCCCAGCACAAAGTATTCGTCGGTCCCAAGCCGGATCTCATTGGCCGCGATCCCCGCCTCCCTGGTAAACTCTACCGTATCCAGAAAATACCGGGAATCGTTGATAAAAACGTGATCATCCGCGATCCTGATCCGTTCCCCCGGCAGGCCGATCACGCGCTTGATATAGATATGCGACTTCGTATTTCCGTTCGGATAAAAGGCTATGACATCTCCGCGCTTCGGGGAGCTGAACTGATAGGAGACACGGTTTAAAAGCACCTGCTCCCCTGCCCTGAGGGCCGGTTCCATAGAGGTTCCGACCACACTGGTCCGAAGGCCGAAAAAGTACATCACGGCCACCCCGAGGATCGATGCCACTACAACCACCGTGATCCAGGTCAGGATCTCATAAAATATCTGAAAATTGATCTTTTTTCTTTCTCTTCTTCGGATCGAAAAACCGTTATCAGGCATCCTATCTTAACTCCGCAAGCTCTAACAGCAGTCTTTCCGTCTTCTCCCAGCCGAGACACGGATCGGTGATGGATTTTCCGTATTCTCCCCCGTCCGGCTTCTGACAGCCATCTAAGAGATAGGACTCGATCATCAGCCCCTTTACCAGCTTATTGATATCCTCGGAATGCCTGGTGGAATGGAGGACCTCCTTAGATATACGAGCCTGCTCGAGAAACTGTTTTCCGGAATTGCTGTGGTTCGTATCCACGATGACCCCCGGATTCTGAAGCCCGCTCTCGGCGTAAGCCTCTGAAAGCAGTTTGAGATCCTCATAGTGATAATTGGGGATCGAACGTCCGTATTTATTTACCGACCCCCGAAGGATCGCGTGCGCCATCGGATTTCCCTTAGTATGGACCTCCCAGCCCGTATAGACAAAGGTATGGGGGTGCTGGGCCGCGTTGATGGAGTTCATCATAACCGAGATATCGCCGCTGGTAGGATTCTTCATCCCGACCGGGATATCTACGCCGCTGGCGGTCAGCCTGTGCTGCTGATCCTCAACGCTCCTGGCTCCGACCGCGACATAGGAAAGGATATCATCCAGATAATTATGGTTTTCGGGGTAAAGCATTTCATCCGCGCAGGAAAACCCGGTTTCCTCCATGGCGCGGATGTGCATTTTCCGAATCGCGATCAGCCCGCGAAGCATATCGGGCCTGCTGTTTGGATCCGGCTGATGAAGCATTCCCTTGTAGCCCTCTCCTGTCGTCCGGGGCTTGTTGGTATAGATCCTGGGAATGATCAGCAGCTTTTCCTGAACTCTTTCGTACAGCTTTCTGAGCCTGCTGATATATTCCAATACCGCGTCCTCCCGGTCCGCGGAACAGGGACCGATCACAAGGATCAGCCGGTCGCTCTCTCCGGTAAAGACCTGTCGGATCTCCTCATCGTTCTTTTGTTTTTTCTCCGCAAGCTCCGCGGACAGTGGATACATCGCCTTGATCTCGTGTGTCGCCGGCAGACGCTTCTTATACTCCATATGACTACTCATTAAAATATCCTCTTCTTTCTGTTGAAAGCCGCATCATTTCCTTCATTCCCTCGATATCGTCCTTTTCGATATAATTCCTGAGTTCACCGAATTTTTCCGAGAACAGGTCCATCTGTTTAAGCAGCTCGTCTTTATTTAACAAAAACAGCTCGCTCCACATATTTTCATTGATCCTCGCAATCCTCGTCAGATCTCTGAAAGAATCGCCGGTATAGCTGACTAAGTGCCTCGAATCCTTGCAGACCATCAGGGAAACTGCAATGCAGTGCGTCAGCTGGGACAGAAAGCCGATCATTTCGTCGTGCTCCTCGGGAGAAAGCTCCATGATATTCTTAAACCCCAGTACCCTTCCTAACTCCTTGCAGCTTTCGATCGCCTCCGCCGTATTCTTGTCCGTCGGCGTTACGATATAATTCGCTCCCCGAAAGATCTCCTTCGTAGCCGACTCGATCCCGCTGGTCTCTCTTCCGGCCATGGGGTGCGCCGCGATAAACTCCAGATCCTTTCGCAAAAGCTGCTGTACCTTATATACGACGCTGCCCTTGACGCCTGTGACATCCGTTAACAGCGCCCCGCTCTTGATATATTCCTGATAATCCTCAAGCCACTGGATGAACACGTGGGGATAGAGCGCAAAGACGATAATGTCAAACTGCCCGATGTACTCCCTATCCGCTGAAATCCTTCCATGCCGGATCAGCCCCTTGTTCAGCGCGTAGTCAATGACCTCCTGTCTTCTGGCAAGACCACCCACTTCATAGCCGAAGTCCGTCAGGGCCTCGGCATAGCTTCCGCCCATCAGCCCCAGACCAACGATCAGTATCTTTACATTCTTAATAAACCGCATCCGCGACCTCCGCTTTAATTCCGATACCTTTCAGTACCTCAAAAAATTCCTTCCAGGTCTTTCCGACCGCCTCCGCTCCCGTGATCTCCCCGCCGGTAAGGGTCAGCAGGACGGAAAGAGCCATAACGATCCGGTGATCATTATGTCCGTTTAACGGGACAGATGGTTCATGGATTCCGCTTTCCGGAGCAAACACAGTGACTGAATTATCGGACACCTCGACCCTTGCGCCAAGTTTTTCCAGCTCTTCCTTCATCGCGCCTGTCCGATCGCTTTCCTTGATCTTCAGTCTCCTCGTACCGGTGATCACCGCCCCGTTTTTTGCTGCCGCAAGAGCAAACAGAACCGGTCCCAGATCCGGACACCCGGAGATATCAAGCTCCGGCATAGCTTCCTTTAGCTTTTCAAAATACTCAACACAGAGCTTGTCTCCCTGCCGGCTCTCCGGTCGTAAGCCCTGAATCGCAAGCTCCCCGCCAAGGCTTTTTAAGGCATACAGAAACGCTCCGTTCGACCAGTCTCCTTCCACCGTAATATCCCGGGCTTTATATTGCTGCTTCCCCGGGATCACAAAGCACCCCTCCGAGACCTCCGAGGCTTGTATTCCGAAGCTCTTCAGCACATCGATTGTGATATCAATGTATGGCCTGCTTTCGATCGGCGGAAGGATCTGAAGCCTGCTTTCCCCGTCAAGCAGAGGAAGCGCAAACAAAAGGCCCGTCACAAACTGGCTGCTGACATCCCCCCGGATAGTATACTCGCCCGGAGTCAGCCTCCCCTCCGCCTCTATGGATAAACTGTCCCGTTTAACGGATATATTTTTACCCCGAAAGACCTCCTCATACACCGAGATCCCCCGCTCCATCAAACGGCTGCTCCCGGTAAACCGGACCCTATCATAAAAGCAAAGGGAAATCGGAAGAAAAAAGCGAAGGGTATTGCCGCTCTCCCGGCAGGGAAATACTGCTGTTCCTTCTATTTCCTGCCCGGGATTCTCTGACCTTGTGCCCGTTCCCTGACTGAGTTCCTCCGCCCTTGTGTCGGTTTCCTGGCTGAGTATCTTCGCCCTTGTTCCCGTTTCCTGACTGAGTATCTTCGCCCTTGTTCCTGCTACATGCTCATAATCGTCCTCACCGGGAGTCGCCTGAATTTTCTTCTCTATAGAGACACCGGAAGCCTCCCGTCCGAAAACGACGACTTCCTCCCCGTCTCGTTCATAGTCCGCCCCAAGAGCTTTGATACAATCCAGCGCCGCCAGAACATCCTCGCTCTCAGAGATGCCCTGTATACGCGAGATGCCGGAAGAAAGCGCCGCGCAGATCAGGATCCTCTGGGCATAGCTCTTCGAGGGCGGAGCAACCGCCGTCCCTCTGGCCTTCCCCGGCTTGATCGAGACCCTTATACCTGTATCTGGACAGTTACTCATTCCTTCTCTTTCTCCCCGATATAATCGACAAGGAAATTCATCGCCGAAAGATAGCCCCTAAGCCCCTCTCCCATGATCGTCTTAACCGCCGCCTGGCGGATATAGCTCACCTGTCGGAACTCCTCTCTCTTACTCACATCCGAGATATGGACCTCCACCGTCGGGATCGAAACACATTTCACCGCGTCCAGGATCGCAACGCTCGTATGGGTATACGCCCCCGGATTGATCACGATCCCATCCGCTTTCTCAAAATACGCCTGCTGGATCCGATCCACCAACGCCCCCTCGTGATTACTCTGGAAGCATTCCGCCTCTATCCCGAGCTTCTTCGCATGCTCCCCGATCATCTTAAGAAGAATGTCGTAGTCCTCTTTCCCATAGATCCCCGGTTCTCTGATCCCTAACATATTTAAATTGGGGCCATTTATAATTATTATCTTCATAATATGTTCCAATAGTAATGTTTATATCTGTTTGAATTCGTTAAATCGTAGCAACGGACTAAACCATACATTGTTGATACGGCGACATCTTCAGGCGGTCGCGAGAAGATTCCATTTCAGACCAGCCAATTTCGAAGCGCTTAACCCGGAATCGAGATCCGGCCCGATTTTTTTAGGGAAGCGCTGATTTAAGCGCTTCCCTGCGCCGAACGCGCGGGACGAAGTCCCTTCCTCTGCGCGTTCGTGCGCATCTCCTGCTAAGGAAACGCTGTTAATCAGCGTTTCCTTAGACGCAAAGGCTCTTCCTGCGCGTCTCAGAAATTCGTGGCCTGGCTCGATGGAGGGCTGCTTCGGGGTGGGATGAAATGCGACATCTTTGGGAGGCCGCAGGAATCTCATATTGCCGCAGGAATCTCATACACCCGCAGAAATCAAGAGTCAAGATAGGACCCCACCAGTTTCAGATTCGCGCACAGCGCCGACAGCTCCCTCAGCATATCCTTCCCATTCTGATTGTTCACGTTGCCCTCTGCCTCGACATAGAAATAGTAGGTCCACATCAGATCCTTCATAGGACGGCTCCGTAGGCTTATCATATTATAGCCATGCGCGCCGATCAGGTTCAGAGTCTGGGCCAGGCTCCCGGCTTCGTTCTGCACCGTATAGACCAGAATGAACCGCTCATTGTCATGCTTTCCTGTAATCAGCGGCGTATTCTGCGTTCTCGTAAAGACAGCAAACCTCGTCGTATTATTCTTGCTCGTATTGATATTCTGCTCCAACATCTTCAGCCCGTACAGCTCCGCCGTCTCCGCCGAAGCAATGGCGGCAACCGTCGGATCATTCTTCTCCTTGACGTATTTCGCGGCAAGGGCGGTATTGGAATAGGTCACCCTCTCAAAACCGTGCTTTTCGATAAACTCTTCACACTGCTCAAGCGCCTGCGGATGACTGATCACGGTTTTAATCGTATCAAGGCTTGCGCCCTCCACCGACATCAGATTCTGTATGACATCAATGCTGACGACCTGATTGATATAGAGACTGCCCGAAAACATCAGATCCATGACCGTCCCAACATCCCCCGCAAAGCTATTCTCTATGGGCAGGATCGCCGCATCCATATCTCCCCGCTCCACCGCCCGGTAGGCTTCAAAAAAGGTGCCGAAGGGATGCAGCCCGCCCTCCGGGAACAGCTTCTTAGCAGCGATATAGCTAAACGCCCCCTCGACTCCGCAATACGCGATCCTTATTCCTTCAATAATCCTCGACTGATAATCGCAGGAAATATCGAGCAGCTTTTTCAGAAAATCGACATAGTAACCCTCGATCTCCTTATTCTCAACATCCCCCCGGTTATTGCTGATCAGCTCCCTTTCTCTCTCCTTATCCCGGACCGCCAGAGCATTTTCTTTCTTAAACTCCCCGATCCGTTTTGAGTAGCTCATCCGCTCCTCAAACAGTTTTAGCATCTCCCGGTCGATCCGGTTGATCTCCTTTCTGGCATTTTCCAGTTCTCTCATCCTGTTCTCCTCAATTATTGATCGAGTAGGAGGACGCTTTACCCTCCTACTCGCCCGCAAGCCGTGCCCCGACGAAGTCGGGATATTTCCTTTACGCAGCTCTGCGATAAAACAGCGCGACTTCTTTATTCGAAATCGCGCTGCAAAAATATCTTCTATCTGAGCTTTTCCTTTACCTTGGCCTTCTTACCTACACGATCTCTTAAGTAGAACAGCTTCGCTCTTCTTACCTTTCCAAGTCTTACGACCTCGATCTTATCGATCGTCGGCGAATGAAGCGGCCAGGTCTTTTCTACTCCGACTCCGTTAGAGTTCTTACGGACAGTGAAAGTTTCACGGCTGCTCCCGTTCTGCCTTTTGATCACCGTACCCTCGAATACCTGGATCCTTTCACGATTACCTTCCTTGATCTTGGCGTGTACCCTTACGGTATCACCGATATGAAACTCAGCAATATTGTCTTTTAACTGCTCAGCCTCAATGCTTTTAATAATGTCGTTCATAGCGACCTCCTTATGATCTTTCGGGCATTCATTACTTTTCTATTCTTTAAAAGCAGAGGACTGCCTCTTTTACTGGGTTTGATTACTCAAAACAAATGCTATTTTAACACGCTGCCCTGTGAAAAGCAAGCAGTTATTTGGTCATTTCAGCAGATCCGGTCTTCTCTCCCGGGTCCTAAGCAGCGACTGCTCCCTTCTCCACTTTTCAACGTTCTCATGGTGCCCCGAAAGCAGGATCTCCGGTACCTTCTTCCCATGCCAGACCTCCGGCCTCGTATACTGCGGATATTCCAAAAGCCCGTCCTTAAAGGTCTCCATATCACTGGAGGCTTCGTTGTTCAAAACCCCCGGAACAAGCCTTGCCACCGCGTCACAGACCACCATTGCCGCAAGCTCGCCTCCGGTCAGTACATAATCTCCGATAGAAACATGATCGGTCACGATCTCCTCGAGGACCCTTTCATCGATCCCCTCGTAGTGCCCGCAGAGCAGGATCAGGTCCTCCTCCTTTGCCAGCTCGTAAGCTAACCTCTGATCAAATACCCGTCCCTGCGGTGTCAGGTAAACGCATCGTACCGGACTGTCGTTTCCGTTCTCCCGGATCTCACGAAGGATCGCCTGATAACATTCAAACACCGGCTCCGCCTGCATTAACATCCCCGCACCGCCGCCGTAGGTATAGTCGTCGACGGAATGATGCTTGTTAAAGGCATAGTCCCGGATGTTTACGGCATCGATCCCTACAAAGCCCCGTTCGATCCCCCGTCCGATGATACTCGTACCTAACCCCTGCGTCACCATCTCGGGAAACAGGGTCATAATATGGAAGCTGATCACGAAATATCCTCCGGCTGCCTGACTCTCATCACCATCTTTTCTACATCAACGGACAGAATACACTGTTTGATTGCGGGAAGCAAAAGCTCCTCCCCGTTTTCCTGTTCTATGATATAGACATCGTTCGCGATATTCTGCATGACCTCCTTCAGAGTCCCGAGCCGGTCTCCTTCCTCGGAAATAACCTCCATACCGATCAGATCCGCGATGTAATACTCATCCTTTCCGAGAGGCACCGCGTTTTCTCTCGTTACAAAGAGGCTCTTCCCCTTATACTTTTCGATATCATTCGGATTCTCATAGCCTTCAAAGCGCAGGATCACAAGCTGCTTTGAGAACTTGACTCCCGTTATCTTAAGCGGAAGCATCCCGTCCCGCTCCGTATCAAGGAGTACCTCCTTCAGCTTTTTAAAGCGCTTTACGTCATCCGTTGTCGGAAAGACCTTGACCTCCCCGTGTACGCCGTGGGTCGAGGTAATGATCCCGACCTTCAGAAACTCTTCCATACAGGCTCAGCCTTCGTCCTGAACGATATCCACAAGCACCCGCTTGGTTTCCTTTGTGGACGCCGCCTTGACCACAGAGCGGATAGCCTTCGCGATCCTCCCCTGCTTTCCGATCACCTTGCCCATATCCGACTGAGCTACCTTCAGCTCAATGATGATCGCCCGATCCTCTTCTTTTCTGGTCACAACGACCTTGTCGGGATTCTCTACCAGAGATTTCGCAATAATTTCTACTAATTCCTTCATCACTCTACCTCCGCTTCGGGGCTATTTCTCAATACCCGCTATCTTCAAGAGCCTGGAAACGGTCTCGGTAGGCTGTGCGCCGCTTTGCAGCCACTTCTTGGCCAGCTCCTCGTTGATCTTGATCGTACTCGGATCGGTCCTCGGATCATAGGTTCCGATCTCCTCGATAAATCTGCCGTCTCTCGGAGAGCGCGCGTCCGCTACGATCACCCGGTAATAAGGAGATTTCTTCTTACCCATCCTGCTGAGTCTGATTTTTACTGCCATTGTTTTGTCCTCCGTAAATAATTGTTTTTATTTATACTGGTTAACGTTTTTCATTGCCGATCAATCGGACTCGCAAACGCAATTCCAGTACATTCGCTTTATCATAAGCGGCAACTAATTGCGTTCGCGAGTATAAAAGGGTAACCTGAATTTCCCTTTTTTTCCGATTCCGCCCATCATCCCTGGAAGCTGCTTCATCATTTTCCGGGACTGCTCAAACTGCTTGATAAACCGGTTCACCTCTGAAATATCGACCCCGGCACCCTTCGCGATCCGAAACTTCCTGGAGGGATTCAAAAGGTCCGGATTCCTTCGCTCCTCCTTTGTCATCGAAAGAACGATGGCCTCGATCCTGGACAGCTTCTGATCGTCGATCGCCGCCTCCAGATCGCTGTTCTTAAGGCCTCCGAGACCCAAACCCGGCAGCATTCCGAGGATACTTCCGATCCCGCCCATCTTCTTCATCTGGGACATACTGTCCAGATAATCCTCAAAGTCAAACTTTCCCTTTTTGAGCTTGTCGTAGGTCTCCTTCTCCTTATCCTCGTCGATCGTAAGATTTTCCTGCGCCTTCTCGATCAGCGTCAGAACATCCCCCATCCCGAGGATCCGGTTCGCCATCCGGTCCGGATAGAACTGCTCCAGGTCCGACAGCTTCTCTCCCATACCGACATAGAGGATCGGCTTTCCGGTCACCGCCTTTACAGAAAGCGCCGCGCCGCCTCTGGCATCGCCGTCCATCTTTGAGAGGATGATCCCGTCCACACCGATCTTCTCATCAAAGGTTTTCGCGACATTGACCGCTTCCTGGCCGGTCATGGCATCGACAACCAGAAGACTCTGGTGGACGGTAAGGACCTCCTTGATCCTCAAAAGCTCCGCCATCATTTCCTCGTCGATCTGCAAACGCCCCGCGGTATCTATGATAATGACGTTATGCCCGTTCTTTTCCGCAAAAGCCGCCGCTTCCTTTACGATCACCGAAGCATCCTTGCAGTCCGGCAGAGAGAAAACATCCACCTCCTGCTTCTTTGCGTTGATCTCAAGCTGCGTAATGGCCGCCGGCCGGTAGATATCGCAGGCGACCAAAAGGCATTTCTTCCCTTTCTGCTTCAGCTTCCCGGCGATCTTTGCCGCAGTCGTCGTTTTACCGGCACCCTGTAAGCCGCACATCATAATAACCGTTACGGCCTTTCCGGGCTGCAGCTCGATCTCCGTCGTCTCCGAGCCCATCAGGGAAACCATTTCCTCATTAACGATCTTTATGACCATCTGAGCCGGATTCAAACCAGTCATCACATCCTGACCGATGGCCCGTTCCTCTACGGAATTCACGAATTTCTTAACGACCTTGAAGTTGACATCTGCCTCCAGTAAAGCTAACTTTACTTCCTTTAAGGCCGCCTTGACATCCTCCTCGGTCAGCCGTCCCTTGCCCCGGAGCTTCTTAAATACATTCTGTAATTTATCAGTCAGGCTCTCAAATGCCATTTAATATCCTCTCAATCAACTCCAAAGCCTGCCGGATCTCCTGCTGGTCCGTACTGTTCACAGCGCCTGCGGGCTGCTTCCCGCCGAGAGCCGCGATTACCTGCTTCAGCTCCTTGGCGTAACCTCTGACATTCTCAAAACGTTCGATCAGATGCAGCTTTTCCTCGTAGCCGGAGAGCGCCTTATCGCAGCGTTTGATCACATCGTGGGCCCCCTGCCTCGTTATCCCGTAGTTCTCCGAGATCTCCGACAGCGAAAGGTCATTAAAGATCGCGTCCTCGTAGATCTGCCTCTGATGCTCCGTCAGAAGCTCGCCGTAGAAATCATATAGTATATTCTGCCTGACAATCCGTTCCACTTCGCCCATATATCTGATCCGAATCAAAGCCGCACCTTTTTCCGCAACTTATCTTACTATACAGGAATCAAAAAAGGGTGTCAAGCATTTTTTCTTGACACCCCAATGAAGTCCCTGCATCCCTGCGTCAAAAGTCCCTACATTGATTTGGTCCGTACCACCTTCGGCCGGTATTTTCCTTTTTCCAGCGCCTCCATGATCTGCTTTTTATGTTCCGATCCGTAAGCCTCTAACGTAATCCGCAGCTCTACCGCGGCGCTCCGATTCGTGGATACAAACTGATTGTGCTCCAGCTTCACAACATTTCCGTTTTCGTTCGCGATAACCTCGGCCACCTTCGAAAGCTCTCCGGGCTTGTCCGGTAGCAGAACGGATACGGTAAAGATCCGATCCCGCATGATCAGACCCTGCTGGACTACCGAGGACATAGTGATCACATCCATATTTCCGCCGCTTAGGATCGCGACGATCTTTTTATTCGTCTCATTTAACTGCTTTAAAGCCGCAACCGTCAGAAGCCCCGAATTCTCGACGATCATCTTGTGATTTTCGACCATATCTAAGAAGGATACCACAAGCTCCTCATCCGGGACCGTGATCACAGCGTCCAGATTCTTCTGAATATACGGGAAGATCAGCTCTCCCGGCGTTTTTACGGCAGTCCCGTCCGCAATGGTATTGACTGTTTTCAGGCTCGTTACCTTCCCTGCCTTGATCGACTCGCTCATACAGGCAGCCCCCTCCGGCTCGACGCCGATGATCCGGATCTTGGGATTTAAGAGCTTGGCCAGGGTCGATACGCCTGCTGCCAGCCCGCCGCCCCCGATAGGAACAAGAATGATATCCACGAGCGGAAGCTCCTTAAAGATCTCCATGGCGATGGTCCCCTGCCCGGTGGCTACCGTCAGATCATCAAAGGGATGGATAAAGGTATAGTGATTCTCCGACGCTAATTTCAGCGCATGCTCGTAAGCGTCGTCATAAGTATCGCCGTAGAGGACGACCTCCGCGCCGTAGCCCCTGGTCCGGTTGATCTTGATATAGGGAGTCGTCGTCGGCATAACGATCACGGCTTTCATTCCGTATACCGCTGCCGCATAAGCCACTCCCTGCGCATGATTCCCCGCGGAAGCAGTAATCACGCCCGCAGCCCGCTCCTCAGGGGTCAGCTTACTCACCTTATAATAAGCGCCGCGCAGCTTATAAGCCCCTGTCAGCTGCATATTCTCAGGCTTTAAATAGACCTTGTTGCCCGTCATATTGCTGAGATAGTTGCTGTAGATCAGCTTGGTCTCCGTCGCGGCCATCTTTACGATCTCGCTTGCCTCTTCAAAGCTGTCAAGGGTCAGCATCTCCGTCTGTCCCTCCTCTGCAGCCTGATTTGCAACAGGCTGTTCTTTCCCCACAGGCTCTGCCTTGGGGGTCTGCCTCGGAGCGGTCACCTTCCCCCCTTTTCGATTTTCCTGTTGGCTGCTTAACATGGCACTTAGATTACTCATTTTCTTCTCCTTCTTGTCCCCCAAACATCGCCGAAACAAACGACCGTGCGTCAAACGGCTGAAGATCCTCTACCTGCTCACCGACCCCGATATACTTGATCGGAATGGATAGCTCATTCTGTATGGCAATGGCGATCCCGCCCTTTGCGGTCCCGTCCAGCTTGGTAATGATCGCCCCGGTCACGTCGCAGGCTTCCTTGAACTCCCTCGCCTGCTGCATGGCGTTCTGCCCCGTTGTTCCATCCAATACGATCAGTGTCTCTACGAAGGCCTCCGGATTGTCTCTGGTGATCACCCGGCGCATTTTCTCAAGCTCCTGCATCAGATTCTTCTTGTTGTGCAGTCTTCCCGCCGTATCGCAGAAGACAATATCCGTATTTCTGGCCTTTGCCGCCTGCATCGCGTCATAGACCACCGACGCGGGATCCTGCCCCTCCGTGCATTTGATAAATTCCGCCCCGGCTCTCTCCACCCAGACCGCAAGCTGCTCGCCTGCTGCCGCCCGGAAGGTATCCGCCGCGGCGACCAACACCGACTTCCCCTTTCGGATCATAAGCTGCGCCAGCTTCCCGATGGTCGTCGTTTTCCCGACCCCGTTGACCCCTACGACCAGCACGACGGATTTCTTCTCCTCAAAGGCATAGTCCGGCGGCAGCTCCTCAAGCATCTCCGTCATAATCGAAATCAGAAGCTCTCTGCACTCCTCCGGCTCCTTGATATGCTTCCCGTCAACTTCTTCCCTGAGACGGTCAATTAACTCCTCTGTCGTTTCGACTCCCAGATCGCTTGTGATCAGAAGCTCCTCCATCTCCTCGTAAAAATCCTCGTCGATGTGGGAAGCGGAGAACAGAGAATCCAGCCCGTCCGCGATCTTGTCCCTGGTCTTTGTCAGGCCGTCAAATAATCTCTTAAATAAACTCATAATCAGTCTTCCAGATCCTTATCTATTAACGATACCGATACCAAAGCGGATACACCCTTTTCCTGCATCGTGATACCATACAGTCGATCCGCCTTCTCCATGGTTCCTCGTCTGTGGGTAATAACTATGAACTGCGTATGCTCAGTCAGCTTGTTCAAATATCCGGCAAACCGCCCGACATTCGATTCATCTAACGCTGCCTCAATCTCATCTAACAGACAGAAGGGCGAGGGCTTCAGATTCTGGATCGCAAACAGCAGAGCAATGGCAGTAAGCGCCTTCTCGCCTCCCGAAAGCTGCATCATATTCTGCAGTTTTTTCCCCGGAGGCTGCGCGATCACCCGAATCCCGGCCTCAAGGATATCCTCATTCTCCTCCAGGCGGACCGTACCCGTTCCTCCGCCAAACAGCTCCTTAAAAACCTTATCAAATTCTTTCGCGATCTCCTCGAATTTTTCCGAAAACTGGTTTCGCATCGCGTTATCCAGATCCTCTATGATTTCCTTCAGCGTTTTTTCCGCCTCGATCAGATCGTCATGCTGCTTTTTCAGAAAATCATACCGCTCGGAAACCTCCTTGTACTGCTCGATCGCGCTGACATTGATATCGCCAAGCTCCTTAATCTGATTCTTCAATTCGCTTATATTCCTTCGGATCGTTACGGGATTCACCAGCTCACCGTCCTTGTAGGTCTGAGCCTTTGTAAGCGTCATCTCGTATTCCGCCCACATATAATTGATCTGCTTTTCCTGCTCCTCCTCCAGTCTCTCCTTCTTAAAGTTCAGGCGGTCGATCTCCTTATCGAAAGAGCGGATCTGCTCCTGTAATTTTTCCGACTGCCCAAAGAGCCCGGTCTGGCGCTTTGTTAGCTCCTCCTTTTTCTCAAGCGCCTCCTTTAATTCCTCCTCGCTCTCATCCCTGTTCTCTCCTGAGGCGGAAATGGTCTTTTCGATCTCCTTTATATCGTTTTCTCGGTTTGCGATATCCTCCTCTTCGAGTCGTATCTTTTCGGAGGTCTCAGCGATCTCTCCGATCAGTCTTTCGATCTCCTGTCCTACCCGGTCCGCGTCCTTTCTCGTATATTCGATATCCCGTTTTGAGGTATTGAGCTTGACCTCCATATCCGAGCTTACAAGGATCTGTCTGCTTTCCTCATCCTTCTCAGCAACCAGCTCCTTGCCAAGCGCCGAAATCTCCTCATTCAGAGCCTTCTCCTTTTCCTTGGACTCCTCGATGCTCTTTAATATCCCTTCCTTATCGCTTGCGATATCCGAGAGCCTCTTTTCCAGATCATCGCTCTGCAGGCTCAGCGTCCGAAAGCCCTGCTCCAGCTCCTCTTTCCTCTTATTTGCGGAATCAATACTGTTCTGCGCGGTGTTCTGTTTGAGAGAAAGCTCCTGAAAGCGGTCTCTCATGGCTTCGATCGCATTCCTCTCCTTCGTCCGTTCCGCCTTGATCGCTTCGATATCTTGATTTGCCTGCTCGATCAGCTTTTCCGCCTCTGTAATCTCTACGGTCAGCTGATCGATCTCCCGCTTTCTTCCTAAGAGATTCGCGTCCCTCTGAAAGCTCCCGCCCGCGACCGCTCCTCCGGGGGTAAAATATTCCCCCTCAAGCGTTACGATCCGGAGCAGCTGATTGTACTTTTTCGCCATATTCCGGGCATTGTCATACTTATCGACGACTAATATCTCTCCCAGAAGCTGACTGACCACCTCGTCATATTTGCGATCCGTCTCCACAAGCTCCGAAGCGATCCCTAAAAAACCCGGCTCATTTCGGACCTCAGGTCTCTTATATTCGCCCCGTCCCCGGACACTGGTCAGCGGGAGAAAGGTCGCTCTTCCGCCTCTGCTGTCCTTTAAAAAGCGGATCATCCGCTTTGCGGTATCGTCGTCCTCGGTAATGATATTCTGAATATTTCCGCCAAGGGCCGTCTCGATCGCGGTCTCGTACTCTTTCCGCACCGTCAGGATATCCGCGACCACGCCGACGATCCGGTTATTACCCTTTTCCTTTTGTTCCATGACCCTTCTGGTACTGTTGGTATAGCCCTCATACCGTTCGGCGATGTTCTTCATCGTATCGAGTCTGGATCTTTTTCGATGATAGACAAGCTGAGCGTCCCGAAGCTCCTGATCCTTCTGCTCCAACTTCCCCTTATACTGTTTCAGTCCTTCGTTTCTCTCGGCAATCTCCTGATCCAACTTCAGGATCTCGCTGCTGACCTCATTCAGCTCTGTATACAGAGACTCCATACTCTTTTCATGCTCTGCTTCTTCAGACTTTGCTTTAATTAACTGCGACTGAAGCTCCGCCTGCCTGAGTCTCGTCTGCTCTAACAGAGAATCGAATCGTCCGATGGTCTCCTGGATCTGAGCCCTCTCGTTGACGATGCGAACGATCTCGTCCTTATCGTTCTCGACCCTAAGGTTGAGTCCCTCGATCTTTTCCCGGATGACCCGAAGAGCCTCCTTTTTTTTGTCGCCCTCTTCAGTCAGTTCAGAGAGGCCTTCTGACAGCTGTTCGAGGGTCTTGGTCAGGCGGGAAAGCTCCTTTTCCTGCTGCGTCTTACGGTCCGCGGCGTTTTCCTTCTGTCCCGAAAGGATCTCAATATTCTCTCTGGCGGAATTGATCTTTTCCCTGGACAGCCGGATCTGGCCCTCTAACTTTTCCTTTAGCATTCCGCTCTGGGTAAGAGCCTCTCTCTTTTTCTCGATCTCCTCCTCTAAGGCCTTTAAACTCTCGCTTAAGGCCTCAAACTCTTTTCTGCTTTCCTCGTACTCCTTCTTTGCCTTCTCATGCTCTTCGGCCGCGGTCGAAAGATTGTTTTCACTGGCGGAAAGCTCCTCCTTCATCCGGTCCTGATCCAAAAGGAAGAGATTGATATCGTAATGCTTTAGCCGCTCCTTTTTGTCCAGATAATCCTTTGCTGCATCGGCCTGCTTCTTTAAGGGCTCGACCTGTCGCTCTAACTCGGAGAGAATATCGTTGACACGGACAAGGTTGGCCTGCTCATGCTCCAGTTTCCGGATGGATTCTGCCTTACGCCTCTTAAATTTCACGATACCGGCGGCCTCGTCAAACAGCTCTCTCCTGTCCTCGGGCTTGCCGCTTAGGATCTTGTCGATCTGGCCCTGCCCGATGATCGAGTATCCCTCCTTGCCGATCCCTGTATCATAGAACATCTCATGGACATCCTTCAGACGGCAGGCAATCCCGTTGATCAGGTACTCGCTCTCCCCCGAACGATAGACCCGTCTCGATACCGTCACCTCATCGTAATCCGTAGCCAGCTTATGGTCGGCGTTGTCAAAGGTTATGGCGACAAAGGCAAAGCCCATCTGCTTTCGAAGCTCTGTCCCGGAAAAGATGACATCCTGCATACTCACGCCCCGAAGCTGCTTCGCGCTCTGCTCTCCCAACACCCAGCGGACCGCGTCTGCGACATTGCTCTTTCCCGAGCCGTTCGGACCCACTATGCCGGTGATCCCGTTATGAAATTCAAATTTGATCTTATCGGCAAATGACTTGAAGCCGTGTATCTCAATACTCTTTAAATACATATCATTGTTATTTTAAACGTTTCAGCGCCTGGTAGGCCGCCTCCTGCTCCGCGTGCTTCTTGGACTTTCCCCGTCCTTTTGCCGCTTCCTTATTATTCAACAGCACCGCCACCAGATATTCCTTGTCGTGGGCCGGACCGCTTTCCGACAGCAGCTCATAGCGAAGCTCGATCCCCTTTTCCTGAGAATACTCCTGGAGCTTGGACTTCGAATCAACAAATTCGATCTTATTATACATATCCTTAAGGACATACTGCTCCACAAAGCCCTTGGCCGCTTCCAGCCCTCCGTCCAGATAGAGGGCCCCGATCACCGCCTCAAAGACATCCGAGATAATGGAATCCCGCTTTCTTCCTCCGGTCTGCTCCTCCCCCTTGCCTAAAAGGATATACTTATAAAGCTCGATCTCCCGGGCGCAGAAAGAGAGCGTCGGCTCACAGACCAGAGAAGCTCTGAGCTTCGTCATATCTCCCTCCTTCATCTCCTCCCTGGTATGATAGAGATAGTCGCTGACCAGAAGCTCCAGCACCGCGTCCCCCAGAAACTCCAGCCGCTCGTAATCCGGGCTTTTCCGCTCGTTGGCGTAGGAGCTGTGGGTCAGCGCCTGTCTGAGCAGAGAGGGGTTTTTGAAGCGATATTCCAGTCGTTCCTCCAATAATTCACAGACATTATCCAAATTCATACGATTATACAACAAGACGGCAGGAATAGCAGGCGATCCCAGTACGTGACCGCCTTCTCCCTGCTCCAACCGGTTTCCTTTGATAGTTTTTGGGGACGTGTCTTAACTGATCGCGTTTTTGATCTGCTCTACAGCATCCCCTACAGTAACGATCTTTTCCGCGTCATCCGTAGAAATCTCGATATCGAACGCTTCCTCGATACCCATGATGATCTGAAAGATATCCAGAGAATCCGCTCCCAGGTCATCCACGAATCTGTTATCCGGCTGAACCTCGTCGATATCCACATTCAGCACCTCCGCGATGATCTTCTGAATCTTTTCAAATTCCATAACCTGCCCTCCGAACTATTTTTATATATAGTACAAAGCTCTGTAATATCTATATTTCTACACCGTAGCCGTTTAACTGCTCGTTGATCTTTTCATTGATATTCTGACGGTTAAAGATCGCGCACTGCTTGATGGCAATGGTGATCTCCTTCTCCTTTGCGCTCCCGTGCGCCTTGACCACAAGACCGTTCAGTCCTAATAACGGCGCTCCGCCGTATTCCGAAGCGTCAAATTTTTTCATAGAGCTTTTCAGTGCCGGCTTGATTAAAAGCGCGCCGAGCTTCGAGCGAAACGAGGACATCAGGCCCTCCTTCATTACGTCAAGCAGCGCCGTTCCGACACCCTCGTAGAATTTCAGGATAACGTTTCCGACAAAGGCCTCGCAGACGACGACATCCGCCTTCCCGTAGGGGATCTCTCTGGCCTCGATACTTCCGATAAAGTTGATATCCGGACAGTTCTTCAGCAGAGGAAAGGTCTCCTTGACCAGCATATTTCCCTTTTCCTCTTCCGCTCCGATATTGACGATGGCAACCTTCGGGTTTTCGATCCCGATCACGTGCTCCATATAGATCGAGCCCATCTTCGCGAACTGTAAAAGATGCGTCGAGCGCGCATCAACATTGGCTCCGCAGTCGATCAGACAGGCTACCCCCGTAGTCGTAGGAATTAACGGCGCAAGCGGCGGTCTCTCCACGCCCTTTAAGCGTCCGACGATCACCTGGCCGCCGACTAAGATCGCGCCGGAGCTGCCGGAGGAGATAAAAGCGTCCGCTTCCTTGTTCTTCACCATATAGAGACCCTTGACGATTGAGGAGTCCTTCTTCTTTCGGATCGCCATCACCGGAGGCTCGCTTGTCTCGATCACCTCGCTTGCGTCGACGATCCCGATCCGATCCTTGTCATAGGTCAGCTGTCCCAGCTCCTTTTCAATGACCTCTCTCCTGCCCGCCAAAAGGACCGTAATATCACTTTCGTCCTGAACTGCCTGAACTGCCGCCCTGACCGGAACGCCCGGAGCGTAATCGCCTCCCATCGCGTCCACAACTACTCTGACCATCCAAACCTCTCTCCCTTGATCGCCGTCCGACCTCCGTTTATCCCTCAGAGGCCTCCTGTCGGAAACGACTTTGATCCGATCTTCGCAAAATCTCTATCTGCCGGATTCCCCACCGTACCTAAAAACTACTATACAAGACATTGTCTTAAAAAGCAAATGAAATATACCTTGCCGGCATATTCCTTTATGGCGCATAGAAAAAGACTGCCGCCGGAAACGACAGTCTTTCAGCTTTCACGAGAATCTGCTTACTCCTGAGGAATGACTTCCTTCTTATTATAGGAACCGCAGGCCTTACAAACCCTGTGCGGAACCATCAGCTCGCCGCACTTGCTGCACTTAACAAGCGCCGGAGCGGACATCTTCCAATTCGCTCTCCTCTGATCTCTTCTTCCCTTCGAGGATTTATTCTTAGGACAAATCGACATCTTTGTCACCTCCCTTACTCAAAAATCACGCTTGTAAAAGTATAGCGGCCTCCTGCGGTTTTGTCAACAAAAATTTCAGGAACCTTCGTTCGCCATCTGTTTGACCTTCGTAAGCGCGGCGCTGACCGCAGGGATCAGAAGGACGATCACCGTAAGGACCGCCTCCGCCCCGATATAGGCCCCGTTGTACAGGACGGAATAGACAAAGGGGTTCATCTCCTCCGGCGCGTAATCGGCAAAAAAGACCACGCCGGATAAGACCACAAAGATGAACCGGCACACGACCGCCGCAAGATACCCCGTAATCAGGCCATGCTTTTTATCCGCAAAGAACCCGGATACCCCCATGCTTCCGTACGCGAGGATATAATCACAGATCAGCTGCGGAATACTGATCACATAAGGATCGATCAGCAGATCCAGGATTCCGTACGCGGTTGCCCCGGCAAAGCCGGTCGCAGGCCCAAACAGCAGGCCTATAAAAGCCGTAAAGAACATCTGGAACAGCTTGACAGAGCCTCCCATGGGCATATGAAACAGCTTAATCTGGTCCGTAATAAAAGCAAGAGCGATACACATCGCCGTAAATACCAGCCGCTTGACCGTAAAATTTCCTTTGAAATTTGACATGAAAAAACCTCCCTTTCTGCCAGGGAGAGTCTTTGCAAAATCGCAGAGCGGACCAACCTCGTGATCCGTTCTGACATGCTTCCTTCCGCCGGTATTATCCGGTTCAAGTAATAAGGGTAAAACTCTCAGCCGTATCTCCGCGCTTTCCGGGCGCGGATCTTGGGCTCCCCCAGCATCTCTTATAAAATTATACTTAAATTCACATTTACCAGTTTTCCAGTTATTAGTTCCGACGAGGATATACAATCGTACCCACGCCGGCAGGAACGGATCAGTCTAAGATCAGCTGCGCCTGAACCGCTGTCAGCGCTACAACACCGACGATATCCTGCGCGTTACAGCCTCTCGAAAGATCGTTTACGGGTCTCGCAAGTCCCTGTAACATCGGTCCGAAGGCCTCCGCGTGTCCCAGCCGCTCAACGAGCTTATAGCCGATATTTCCGCAATCCAGATTCGGGAAGATCAAGACATTTGCATGTCCCGCCACCTCAGAGCCCGGCGCCTTGCTCCTCGCTACCGTTTCTACCAAAGCGGCATCCGTCTGTAGCTCACCGTCGATGAGCAGCTTCGGATATTTCTCCTTCGCAAGCCTCGTCGCCTCTACCATCTTATCTACCAGCGGATGCTTCGCGCTTCCCTTCGTCGAATGGGAAAGCATCGCGATTACCGGCTTCTGGCCGACCAGATTCGTAAAACTCTTCGCGGAAGACCCCGCGATACAGGCCAGTTCCTCGGGATTCGGGTCCTGATTCAGCCCGCAGTCCGCAAACAGGAAGGTTCCGTTCGCTCCCAGATCGCAGTTCGGAACGTCTAAAATAAAGAAGCCGGAAACGATCTCCACGCCCGGAGCCGTCTTTAAAACCTGAAGCGAGGGCCTCAGTACATCCGCCGTCGCATGACAGGCACCCGCCACCATTCCGTCGGCATCACCCATCTTCACCATCATAACCCCAAACATCAGAGGATCCGTAAGCAGCCTTTCCCTCGCCGCTTCCAGCGTCATCCCCTTGGCCTTTCTCAGCTCATACAGCGTATTGGCGTAAGAATCGAATTTCTCGGTGGCCTCCGGATCGACGATCGTGACCTTCGTCAGATCCACATCCAGCCAATGCGCTCCCTCGGCGATCTTCTCTTCCTTTCCGACAAAGATGATATCCGCGATCCGCTCTCTGATGACCTCCGCCGCCGCCATAAGCGTCCGTCTGTCATTGGTCTCCGGCATAACGATCCGCTTTACATCCTGCTTTGCCCGTTCCTTGATCGTATCGATAAAAGACATATCCTGTTTCCTTCTTTCAAAAAAAATAATGCAGAACTCTCGTTAATACCTTATAATGTTCATTATATACAAAGAATTCCTTGTATACAATAAAAATAATATCGTGTTTAACAAAAAAAACAAGTAAAAGGAACCTCTATGCGTACAACAGCGATCATTGCGGAGTACAATCCGTTTCACAACGGCCACTCCTACCATATTAAAAAAGCCAGAGAGCTGACCGATGCCGATTTCATTCTTGTTCTGATCTCAGGCGACTATGTCCAGCGGGGAACGCCTGCCGTCATCGACAAATACCGCCGGGCGGAAATGGCTCTTTCTCAGGGGGCTGATCTCGTTTTAGAGCTCCCGCTCTACTATTCGCTGGGGAGCCTGGAATACTTCGCAAAGGGCGCTGTCTCCCTGCTCGACCGCCTGGGGTTGGTCGACTATCTCAGCTTTGGCTCGGAATCCGGCGAGCTGGCTCTTTTAAAGGAAACCGCGGACGCGCTCGACGAACGGGAAAGCCCCGAATATCAGGAGAGGCTTCGCGGCTATATCCGTAAAGGTTTAAGCTTCCCCGCCGCCCAGGAAAAGGCAATGGTAGAGCTTGGTCTGTCCGAAAAAAGCGCCGCTGTCATACGCGAGCCCAACAATGCCCTGGCTATCGCCTATCTCCGCGCGCTGAAGGCCAGAGGTTCCAAAATAACGCCCGTTACCCTCAAGCGCTATCTTTCCGCTCATCACGATAATACGGAAGGGTCTTATTCCGCGACCGCCATCCGCTCCCGTCTTCAGAGCAAGGAAGCGCTTTTCGATCTGGCGATGAGCCTGCCGGATACCGTGTTACAGATCATGGTCTCCGATTACGACAAGCGCTTTCCGGTCACGGAAAACGACTTTTCCGGCGCGCTCTTCTATAAGCTCCATTCCTGCTATACCAAAGCGCTTCAGGAATACGGCGACCGGGAGACCGCAAGGAAAAAAGCGCTGACCGGATTCCTTGATATCAACGAGGAGCTGTCCTCCAGACTTTTAAGTATCTATAAGGAAGCCTCCTCCTTCTCCGATCTCTGCGGCAAGGTAAAGAGCAAGGATCTGACCTATACCCGGATCAGCAGAGCTGCCATGCATATCATTCTCGATATCAGCGCCGCGAATATGAAGGAGTATATCGCTGATGACTATAACTACTACGCAAGGATCTTAGGCTTCCGCTCGGGGGAAAGTACAGCCTCTCTTCTGCACGGCTTAAAGCAGAGCTCCGCGCTTCCTTTGATTACAAAGTTAGCGGATGCCGATAAGATCCTGACCGGACGAAACGCAAGGCGCCTGCTCTCCGAGGAGATCCAGGCAAGCGATCTCTACGAACGCACCGCCTGTATGAAATACCACGGGCTTTTCCGCTCGGAGTACGTCCGGAATATCGTAAAATACTAAGGAAGAAATGAAAAAATCGGTTTTCCTCAGCAGTAATGCGCGCGGACTGACAAAATCAGTCTTTCCTCAGATGTGCTTTCTTCGCTCAAAGAAATTATCCACCGCTTCTACGATCTCCGCGGGCTTCATAGTCTTTAACAGGTAGCCCTCCGGCTTCAGGGCGAGAACGCTGGAAACGCTCTCCTTGTCATTCCTGCTTGTCAGAAAGATCACCGGAACCGACTGAAAATCCATTTCCGCCCGGATCATTTCAAGAACCTGCTTCCCGTCTACGATCGGCATTTCGTAATCGAGAAGAATCAGATCCGGAAGGTCCCGGCTTAAATACTTAATCGCCATAGCGCCGGAATTGGCAAGGACAACCTGATATTTATCCTCAAGCCAGGCCTTGACATTTCGAAGCATGGTCCCGGAATCGTCCACGACTAAGATCTTTTTCCTGTTCAGACTCCCGTTCTCCTTAATATATTCGGAAACGACTCTTGCGACCTCCTTGACATCGATCGGATGGGAAAAACTCCCCTTGACGTATGTCTTATCAATCACGGCAAGGAGCTTATCGAAAATCGGGTTGTCCGCCAATAGAAACAGGGGGCTCCCGTCCTCTACCACCTTATCCCTCAGATAAACAACCGAATCCTGCTTCTCCGCAAACTCCTCATCCGCAAAGAGAAGGATCGCGGCCGGCGTCTCCCGGACCCCGCCCATATCGCTTACGGAGGTTCCGGTAACCACGGAGTCATAACCGGCCTCCGTCAGCCTGTCTCTTAAAGATTTAATGATAAAGCTCCCTGTCTGCCGGGAAATAATCATAATCGTATTCATCTCGGTTTATCCTTTCTCCAATACACAATATATAGGAATTATGCGGCATTATCTGCTGCTCGTCCGTGTGCGGTACTTACTGAAGACGCATATTTTTCGTACATATAAGACTTACCGGTAAAATAACAAGCCGTGTACGCTCTATAACTTCGCAAGCAGCTCATCGCAGATCCGTATCACATCCTCCATCGCCACATCCGCGACAAAGGAGGACAACTCCTCCAGCCTGTCCCGAAGCTCCTCGGGGGGCACTCCGCCCTCGATCTTCTTCATACATTCATCCGCAGTATCCAGATCAAACTCCTCCATAGCATCGCGAAGCCCCGAAAGCGCCTCCCGGAGCTCTTCGTTTGTCAGCTCCGGCCCGCTCTTTTCTATATAAGCGTAGGGCCTGAGCTTTTCCTTCAAAGCCCGAAGCTCTTTTATCACACCCGGCGATAAGCGTTTGATCTCCTCTTCCTTTTCCTGGTTTCCAAGCTGCTCCAGCTGATAGAACTTCTCGGAAAGAGAAAGCGCCCCGACCATTCTCGCTGTATTCTTCAGGGCATGTACCTCGATGGTATAATCCCGAAGCATCCCGTCTTCCAGATACTTTTCTATCGTCGTACTCTTTCGGTCAATCAGCTTGTAAAAATCGGAAAGCAGGCTCCTCCAGAGCTGTTCGGAACCGGAATTTTCTATCCCCGCCTCGCTGTCGATCCCTTCGATCGAAGGCAAAGCTGTCTCTTTCTCCTGCGGCATAGCTGCCTCCGGCTGCATCTCCTCCTGTTTACTGATCTTCTCCGCAGGCAGCCACTTGGCCAGGCATTTACAGATCTCCTTCATTTTGATAGGTTTAGCGACAAAATCGTTCAGACCATTCTCTTCAAACAGCTTCTGTGCCTCTGTCGTCGCGTTAGCGGTCAGAGCGATGATCGGAAGCCTTTCATAGTCTCCTCCCATCTGCCGGATTGCGCTTGTTGCCTCGATCCCGTCCATGACCGGCATCATATGATCCATTAAAACCAGGTCGTAGGAATTCTTCGAAACCTTCTCAACCGCCCGTTTTCCGTTTTCCGCTGTTTCGATCGTCATCCCGAGCGGCTCTAAGAGTCCGATGGCAACCTTTAAATTCATCTCTGTATCATCCACCAACAGGATACGGGCCGAGGGCGCGGTGAAAAGGAAATCATGCTCCGTTTCCGTACGAGACCCGTTTGGCTCGTGGTTAATAGCATTACAGAAATTCAGAGTATATAATGGTTTATTCAGCACCGTCCCCCTTAGCTCCACCTTCCCTTCCAGCATAGGGTTTCTAAGGATATAAAGGGCGGTCCTTGCTTCCTTCAGAAAGGAAATGATCTCATCGGAAATGGCGCAGACATCCGAAACACAATCCGTAAAGACAAAATCCGCGCGGGCATCTCCCAGCAGAACATCCCCGATATCAACCGTCTCGATCCCGTAACAGGAAACAAGCTGCTGAAACTGTTCTTCGATCCTCTCATCCGAAAAAGCGCTGCATAATACCGGCTTTTCCTCCGAGCCATCCAGATAGGAAGCCTTCAGGGCTGCTGCCGGCGTATCCTTTACGATCCGCTGGGGAAGAGTGAACCAGAAGCGGCTTCCCTCACCGTATACGCTCTCCACGCCGATCTTCCCACCCATCAGCTCTACCAGGTTCTTTGAAATGGAAAGGCCGAGTCCCGAGCCCTCTTTTTCATGGTTTTTCCTGGTATCGACCTGGGAAAAGGTTCCAAAAAGCTTCGGCAGATCCTCCTCCCGAATCCCTTGTCCGGTATCCTGAATCGAGAAACGAAGGGAAAGTTCAGGATCCTCTGAAGCGGCCACAGCCTCCTCTTCTGATGCAGTCTTTGTTTCTACCTGTACGCTCACCTTCACAAAACCCTTCTCAGTAAATTTGATGGCATTGTTTGCGATATTGATCAGGATCTGGCGGATCCGCTTGGCATCCCCGTAAAGGACCGAGGGGAGCTTTGGATCCACATCGTAAAAGAGCTCTACCGGCTTATCCCCGATCCGGTTTAAAAAGATCATGGAGAGGTCGCTTAGAAGAGACATAGGCTCGTACTCCTCTTCGATGATCTCCATCTTCCCGGACTCGATCTTTGAGATATCGAGAATATCGTTAATGATCGAAAGCAGCGCGTCCCCGGAGCTTTTGATGTTTTCAAGATACTCTCTGAGATCCGGCTTTGTCTCCTCCCTAAGCAAAATATCTGTCATTCCGACAATGGCGTTCATCGGCGTACGGATCTCATGGGACATATTCGAGATAAAGGCGGATTTAGCCTCATTCGCAGCCTCGGCAGCCTCTTTGGCAGCCTCCGCTTCCTTCCGAAGCCGGTACTGCTCCGTCACATTCACCATAAGCAGACCATAGCCCTGGATCAATCCGTTTTCCCGGATCTCACGGATCGAGCGTTCATAGTGCCGCTCTCCGATTTCAAACTGCGTATTCGTACTCGTAAACAGCTCCCGTATATTGTCCGGAATGGGCTTGTTGCGATTCAGCCTCCGAAGCTCCGGAAAAACGTGCTGCGCGTAGGCGTTCGCGTCCTTGTAGCAGTAATTCGAATCCACAATGATAAAGAGGCTCTGAATATTTTCGATGAGCCACTGCTTTCCGCTGTCGATGACCGTAAACAGCTCTCCCTTTACAACGCCGAAAACGATGGATAGTAACGACAGAGAGGAGAAAAACGGTGAAATATCATAGCCTGGTTTTAACAGCAGCGTAAAGTTCATCGCAGCGACAATCACAAACTCCGCCCCCGCGATCCTTGCGAGATTGTTCCGTCGTCTGCCCTTTGGTGTCTTAAACATCGCAGCCATCGTATAGATCAATAGGGCCGCAAGGATCAGCGTCACAGTGCTGTAGCGGACCATATAAAGCATTCCGCCGCTCACCCGCTGGGACATAATGCCTAGCTGCTCATTCCGTTCAAAATCAAGCTCGTGAAATACAAACTGACGGGAATCCCCGAACCAGATGGCAAACAGTACAAAAAAGTCAAAAAGCAGCCATGGGATCACTAAAAGCTGGACTCTTCGAAGCTCAAGATAATTCAGGATAAAAAGGATAAAAGCTCCGTAGAATAGAACACTTCCGAGAGATGAAATATTGAGCGACATCCTCGCGATCTCCGGGGATTCCGCCCGTGACTGGAACATAACGCCGACGTTCAGAATAAAACAGCCGACATTCGTAAGCAGAAGCGTCGGCGACGCCTGCTCCTTGCGTCTTGTCAGAAGACCCAGGATTCCTATAAGCGGAATCAGGATCCCCAACGTCTGGATCAGAGAAATAAGTATTGGATATCTCATAGTAAAAAACCGAAATGCCTGTCGTGTGAAACCCGCCTGCGCCCTTAATTCTTAAAGGAATGGATCGGCGCAGGGATCCGTCCCTCTCTCTTAATAAACTCCTCGCAGGAGAAACCGTTTACCGCCATGATTGGCGCATGCCCCAGAAGTCCTCCAAATTCCACGCTCTCTCCGACACCTTTTCCGACGACCGGAATGATCCGGACGGCTGTCGTTTTCTGGTTTACCATACCGATCGCCATCTCGTCGGCAATGATCCCGGAAATCGTATATTCGCTGGTATCTCCCGGAATCGCGATCATATCCAGTCCCACGGAGCAGACGCAGGTCATAGCTTCCAGCTTTTCAAGCGTCAGGCATCCCGCCTCAACTGCGTCGATCATCCCCTGATCCTCACTGACCGGAATAAAAGCGCCGCTCAAGCCCCCGACGTAGGAGGAGGCCATAACTCCGCCCTTTTTTACCTGATCATTCAGAAGAGCAAGAGCCGCCGTCGTTCCGGGCGCTCCCGCGTATTCCAGCCCCATTTCCGACAGGATATCCGCGACGCTGTCTCCGATCGCCGGCGTCGGCGCAAGGGACAGATCCACGATCCCAAAGGGAATATTTAACCGCCTCGAAGCCTCCTTGGCAACCAGTTGTCCGACTCTCGTAACCTTGAACGCCGTTTTCTTTATCGTCTCGCACAGTACCTCAAAACTCTCGCCACGCACCTTGGAAACCGCTTTTTTCACAACGCCGGGACCGCTGACACCGACATTGATCACCTGATCCCCCTCGGTCACGCCGTGAAACGCGCCTGCCATAAAGGGATTGTCATCCGGCGCGTTACAGAATACCACGAGCTTCGCGCAGCCCAGAGAGTCCTTCTCCTTCGTCCTTTCCGCCGTCTCCTTGACAATCTGTCCCATAAGTCGGACAGCATCCATGTCAATACCGGTTTTGGTCGAGCCCAGATTCACCGAGCTGCAAACCAGCTCCGTAGCCGCTAACGCCTGCGGAATGGACTTGATCAGACAGATATCCGACTCCGTCATCCCCTTGGAGACCAGAGCTGAAAAGCCTCCGATAAAATTGACCCCGACCTGTTTTGCCGCGTCATTTAAGGTCTCTGCAAGCGCTACGTAATCCTCCGCGCTCTTACAGGCCGACGCTCCCACCAGGGCTATGGGAGTTACGGAGATCCGTTTATTAACGATAGGGATCCCAAACTCATTCTCGATCTCTTTCCCGACCGTAACGAGCCGTTCCGCCTTTTTTGTGATCTTATCATAGATATTCTTTCGAAGTACGGTAAGGTCATCGGAAACGCAATCGAGCAGACTGATCCCCAGTGTGATGGTCCGGACATCCAGATTCTGCTTCTCGATCATTTTATTCGTTTCATCGACTTCACGGAAATTTATCATAATGGTCTCCCTTGTATTTTATACTGGTTAACGCTTTTCGGTGCCGATTAATCGGACTCGCAAACGCAATTTCAGTACGTTTGCGTTATCAGAAACGGCAATTAATTGCGTTCGCGAGTATAAGAGATGCGCTGTGGCAGGTAAAGCACAGCAAGGCTCTGTTGGATCGCTCAGATCCGGTGCATGGCCTCGAAGATCTCCTCCTTCTGGCAATGGATCACGACCCCGATCTCATCCCCGACGCTCTCCAGATCCGACGAAACATCGTTAAAGGACTTCGTCGCGTTCGTCAGATCGACGATCATCATCATATTAAAATAGCCGTCTACGATATTCTGCGAGATATCAAGGATATTGATCCGGTTATTTGCCAGATAGGTACATACCTTTGCTATGATGCCGACGGTATCCTTCCCGACGACCGTAATTATTATTTTCTTCATTTTTCCTCTTCGTCCTTACTCTCGCTATCTTCTTTAAAGCCAGCAGAATGAATTCGGATCTGTTCGTTCATCTTGCGTACCTCCTCTAAACTCTGGCATTTATACTTGTTAACGATTTTCGTTGCCGATAAACCAGACTCGCAAACGCAATTTCAGTATATTTGCTTAGTCGTAATCGGCAGCTAATTGCGTTCGCGAGTATATCCGTGGCTGTCGTAATCAGCCAGGCAATAAACTGCATCTGCTTATCTGTCATCTCCATAATGTTCCTTTCTTCTCATACTGCGATTAACTCTGAGCGCTCCGAGCGTCCGGCCACCCGGATATCGAAATCCTCCGGCCGGTACGGGCAGCGGTCCATAAGTATCTCCAGCCGTACCGTCTCGTAGGCCAGCTCCGCATAATTATTCTCCTGGCTCAGATGCCCAAGCAGGATCTGCTTCATTTTGTCATGAAGTAGTTTACATAATAATTTTCCGCAGCTCTCGTTGGAAAGGTGTCCCCTGTCTGATAAAATTCTCTGTTTCAAAGCGTAGGGATACCGCTTTCCGACCTGCAGCATGTTGACATCATGATTCGACTCGATCAGAAGCGCCTCTACGCCGCGGAAGTTGTCCACGATATAGTCGTCATAGGTCCCGAGGTCCGTCAGGACACCGACCGAATGCCCTTTTCGATCCAGACGGTAGGCCACCGGCTCGGCCGCGTCATGCGAGATCCGTACCGGAGAGATCTCAATATCCTCGATCTGGAAGCGCTCATCCGCCCGGACCGTCCGAAACAGCTCCGAGGGAATATTTCCCAGCGCCCCGATCCTTCCGATGGCATCGATTGTCCCCTGTGTGGCGTAGATCGGAAGACCGTATTTCCTTGCCATAACACCGAGCCCCTTGATATGATCGGAATGCTCATGGGTGATCAATATTCCGTCAATATCCTCCGTTTTCAGGCCCAGTGTATGTAACCCCGCCTCAATACTTTTACCGCTGATCCCAGCGTCTACCAGAAGGTGCGTAGACTGCGATCCGACATAGATACAGTTCCCGCTGCTTCCGCTGGCTATACTGCATAACTCCATTTTTCCCCTGCTCCCCTCATATTCTTTTTTAGCTGCCCGATGATTCCTAAACAGCTGCGATAAACACTCAAATCCACGCGTTTACCACCTGATCTTTATATTTCTGCCCTTCTATCTGAAAACCGTTATCAGATTTCCCAGTAGATCTGTATTTCATCCCCGTCATTTAAGGGCGCTGCATAAGGCGCCGGCTTACCGTTCAGCTTCGTGATCACCGCCCGTCCCTGAGGCTTTGAGAGATCAAAATCATAGAACTCAAATACATCCACAAAGATATAACTGCTCTTTCCGGTTAGGATCACCGAAGATTCGTTGACCGTCACAGCGATCGCCGTAGGATCATCGATCGCTTCCGGCTCCTCCGGCCCGGTTGCGGCTTCACCCGCTGCAGGGGCCTCTTCCTTTGTTGTCCCTGCTTTGTCCGATACCTCTGCGTCTTTTGCCGCTTCCGTCTCCGGCTCGACTGTCTCAGTCCCTCCGGCTTCTTTCGGCTCACCTTCCGCCGCCTCTGCATCCCCGGATACCTCTGTCTCATGGGTATGGCGCTCCGAGCCGACGACATATTCCTTCCCCAGATCCGGCCGCACGACATCCTCCGGCGGCAGCGCGTCTCCGGTCTTATAATCCTCATCCGCCGCAAGATCCGCAAAGCTCATCGCCGAAGCCCCGTCCTTTTCTCCGGGACCGTACTTCTCCACATCCGAAAGATCAAGCTCCTCCAGGGTCCAGATGATCGAGAAATTATTGTAGACCCTCTCATTGATATCACAGAGCTTGTTATTAACATAGATGTTCATATCCTTGGCTAAGATCACATCCATAAACTCCGCGACCTGCTTAACCGTGTAAAAATCCAGCATCTCGATCGAGTCGCCGTCCTTGACATCGTAGTAGCCGGACTCCAGCTCTCCGTTCACCCTGGCGAACTTCGGCAGATCAATATTGGTATCGTTGACCTTGACCCGAAGATTCGCCTCAAAGCCCGGCACAAAGCGCAGCTCGATATGCCCTGCCGCTCCCTCCTCCGAGGCCTCCACCGTGATCTTATCCCCGGATTTGATCGGTTCATTGATACTGACGACTTCTCCGTTCAGCTGAATGACCGCTGATTCTCCCAGCTCGCCCCGGATCATATGCGGCTTTCCGTCCACCGTATAATTTAGCGCCGGCCCGCGCTTCGGGAACAGTCCCTCGTTCGGGAAGCCCGCCTGCATCGCCGCGTCAACGATCGTCAGATGACCGTTGTCATACAGCTTGATCCGCTCCTCGTTGAAATTCACAACGATAAAGTTGTTCTCCTGATCATAGAAATTCAGACAGATCCCGATGGGCGTAACAAAGAGGGAATCCAGATTCGGCTTGCCGTTGTCAAAGATAATGCTCCTAAGCTCCTGCTCTCCCCTGAGCGCGCACCTTGTCTTATCGATCCCGATCTCCTGGGCCAGATGATCCGTATAGGTCGGGATCTTTCCGCCGCCGCCAACGACAAAGGCCGCCGCCACCGGCTGTCCACCGTTCAGCTCCTTGATCTTCTGGGCTACCGCCTTCGTCATCTTCTTAATGACCGGCTCCACGACCTTGATCACATCCTTGGGGTTGATCTTCTGGGTCAGGCCCATGATATCCACATAGCTGATCGGCTTATTCTTTACCACCGCCGTTTTGATCTTCTCCGCCGTCGCGAAATCCACAAGACAGTGCTTGGCGACCGCCTCCGTCAGCTCATCCCCCGCCATAGGGATCATCCCGTAGGCTACGATACAGCCGTCCCTGGTAATCGAGATATCACTGGTTCCGGCTCCGACATCCACCAGCGCGATATTTAACATCCTGAAATTCAACGGGATCGCGACTCGGATCGCGGCGATCGGCTCCAGTGTCAGATTCGCTACCGTCAGCCCTGCCTCCTCGACCGCCTTATAGAGCCCGTCCACGACCTCGTCCGGAAGAAAGGTGGCGATCAGCTCTACCGCGATCCGCCTGGCCTTATGCTTCTCAAGCGAGCTGATCTGATAATCGTTCAAAAAATAGCGGACCACCGTATAGCCTACGCAGTAGAACTTCGTATCGGTATCATTGACCCTTTGAAACTCCTCATAGGCCTTTTCGATCCCGAGCATGTCCAGAGAATAGATATCCTCGCCCTCAACGATGATCTCCTCCGGAAACTCAGTCTCCGCCTTTACCGTCACGGTCTTTAGAACACGTCCGGCTGCCGCGATGCACACCTCATGCAGCTCTCTTCCGATCTGCTCCTCCAGGTTCTTTTTGACCTCGATGATCGAACGCCCGACCTTTCCGATATCGTGGATCTGGCCATCTAACATCGACCGGGTCTCGTGCTCCCTGATACACTGGGCGACGACATGAAAGGTTTCCTCCTCCATATAGCCCACCGTACCGACCAGGCTTCTGGTTCCGATATCCAGACCAAATACCAGCTGTCCGAGATTCTTTTTCTCCTCACCCAATTTGTTTTCTCCTGTCAATTCCCCTTATTTCCCCCTCTTGATGGCTCCTTTACCGATCTGTTTTACCGTTTCCAGCTTTCGGAAAGCGATCCTCTCTCTTCCGACAGGGCCGCAAGCAGCTGTCTCTTTGTTTCCGAAAGCTCCCCGTTATTTTCGATCACGACCTGGCAATGTGCCCGAAAGATCTCCTCTGTATTCTGTGAGGCAAAAATATGATCGATCTTTTCCCTCGAATAGCCCCGCGATTCACTGAGGCGCTTCCGCCTTACCTCCTCCGAAGCCCAGACGTACCAGAGCTCATCACAGATCGCTTCATAGCCGTCCTCAATCAAAAGCGCCGCCTCAATAAAAAACCACTGAGTTTTTCCCTCCCGGAGCTGTCTCTCGATCTCTTTTCGGATATACCGCTTTACTGCCGGATGCACAATCGAATTGACCTGCTCCCTGAGCGTGGGATCCGAAAACAGCTTTGCCGCAAAAGCCCCCTTATCGATCTCGCCGTCTTCCGAAAGGATATCCTTCGACATAAGCTCAACCAGCCGATCGTAACAGTCCTCTCCCTTTTTTTCGACCTGATGCGCGGCCTCATCCGCGATCAGGATATAACAGCGGTCCGAAAGGAGTTCCGTAAGCAGGCGCATGACCTCGCTCTTTCCCGCCCCGACCCCGCCGGTAATTCCTACTATTTTCATATATTCATATTTATCAGGACAGGATTTTCTTCCATAGATCCATTATCCATTACTTCGCCTCGTACCACGTATACCCTTCACTCATCTCCGCTGTCAGCCTGACCTTCAGCTCTGCCGCGTTCTCCATCTCCTCGATCAGCAGAGCCCCGACCCGCTCCTTCTCCGAAAGCAGCGTCTCGATCAGAAGCTCATCGTGGATCTGAAGGATCAGACGGGATTTCAGACCCTCCTCCTTCAGCCTCCTTGCCACACGGATCATCGCGATCTTCATAATATCCGCGGCGCTTCCCTGGATCGGAGCGTTCATAGCGACCCTCTCACCGAACTGTCTTCGCATAAAATTCGATTCCCTGAGTTCCGGCATCGGTCTTCTGCGTCCGAAAATCGTCTCGGCATAACCCTTTTTCTTCGCGGAAAGCACCAGTCCATCCAAAAAGACCTTGATCTTCGGGAAGGTAGCAAAGTAATTCTCGATAAATTCCTGGGCCTGCTTCGTTGTCGTTCCGATATCCTGCGCCAGCCCGAAGGAGGAAATCCCGTAAATGATCCCGAAATTCACCGCCTTCGCGTTTCTTCTCTGTAACGGCGTTACCTCCTCAAAGGGCGTCTGAAAGACCTTCGAGGCTGTCATCCGATGAATATCCTGGCCGTTTTCAAAGGCTGCCAGAAGACTTTCATCCCCCGACATATGCGCAAGGATCCGAAGCTCGATCTGCGAATAGTCCGCGTCCACGAAGATACAGCCCTCCTTCGGAACAAACACCTTTCGGATCAGCCGCCCCTGCTCCATCCTGATCGGGATATTCTGAAGATTCGGGTCCGCGGAGCTGATCCGGCCGGTCGCGGTAATCGTCTGGTGGAAGGTCGAATGGATCCGGTCCGTAGCATCAATATACTGCGTAAGCCCGTCCGCATAGGACGACTTTAACTTCGCCAACCCTCTGTAATCCAGGATATCCTTGACAAACGGGACATCCACCGAGAGCTTTTCGAGAATATCCGCCGACGTAGAATATCCGGTCTTCGTCTTTTTCGCGCCGGGGAGTTTCATTTTATCAAACAAAATCTCCCCCAGCTGCTTCGGGGAATTGATATTGAAATCCGAATCCGCTTCTTTATGGATCTTATCCTCTAAAACAACGATCTGCTTTCCGAGCTCGTCCCCATATTCCTTAAGCGCTGCGGGAAGAACGCGGATCCCTTCCTTTTCCATCCCATAGAGGCAGATCGTAAGCGGCATCTCTATTTCCGTAAACAAACGATCCATTCCGTTTTCTTTTAAACGATTATACAGCGGCTTATGGGACATAAATGACACATATGCGCAGTGGCAGGCATATTTTACAAAATTCTCAAAGCCTCCCAGGACGGCCTGCTCCATAAAAGCCTTTCCAAAAAGCTCCTGATACGACTGCATAACGATCCCGCTTTCCACCGCGGTATCCTCGATCATATAGTCCGACTTTAAGGGATTGAGCAGATAGGAAGCTAACTTCGTATCAAAAAACCTCCCGATCCCGTCAAACTCCGCAAGCTCCGGCAGATAGTGGAACAGCTCCTTGATCGAAAAGGTCGCAAGCGCTCCGCCCTCTCTTTCTTCATTCTTTTTAGAAAGCACCGACAGCACAGCCGCCCGAAGCTCCGACTCCTCTACTCCGTTTACCCCCGGACGAAGCGCGGGTACAAAATAAGCACGTTCCTTCTCCATACAGAAGGAAAAGCCAATGAGCGTTCCCTCAAAGAACATCTGAAACCCGAGATCCGGACTCGCGGAGAGCTTTTCCAAAAGGGAGCACAGCTTTTCTTTCGTATCCACAAGCTCGCAGGAAAGCGGAAGCTCGTCCGGTACATCCAGTGCCTCAAACCTCGGCAGAATATTCTTAAAGCCTAACTCCTTTACTATCTCATAAGCTTCCTTCGTAAACATATCCCCAAGGCGCAGATCGGAAAGCGCAATATCGACCGGGGCATTGATATCGATCGTCGCAAGCGTTTTGGAAAGCTCCGCCATATCGAAATGCTCCATCAGAGCTTCCCTGATACTCTTCTTCGTGATCTCCTCACGGTGCTGCTTTAACGTCTCAATATCCCCGTACTCCTGAAGCAGCGCGGTCGCCGTCTTTTCCCCGATTTTCGGAACTCCCGGGATATTATCGGAGGAATCTCCCATCAGAGCCTTCAGCTCGATGATCTGATACGGCTTCAGTCCGTATTTATCAATCACATCCTTGGTATAGTAGTCCTCGATCTCCGTTTTCCCGCCCTTTGTCTTCGGGATCCGGATCTTTATTTTATCCGTCGCGATCTGTAAAAGATCCCGGTCCCCCGAAACCAGAGAAACCGAAAGTCCCTCCTTTTCCGAGCGTTTGGCCAGAGTCCCCAGGATATCATCCGCCTCGTAGCCCTCCTTTTCCACGATACAGAGCCGCATCGCGGCAAGGAGCTCCTTGATCACAGGCATCTGCTCTCTGAGCTCATCCGGCATTCCCTTTCTCGTTCCCTTATACTCGGCATAGAGCTTATGGCGAAAGGTCGGGGCGTGCAGATCAAACGCCACGGCCAGATACTCCGGGTTCTCCTCGTCCAAGATCTTTAAAAGAATATTTAAAAAGCCATAGACGGCGTTCGTATGCAGCCCTTTTCCGTTCGTCAGCATCGGAAGCCCGAAAAAGGCGCGGTTCATAATACTGTTGCCGTCAATCAAAACGATCTTTTCACTCATTATATGATCCACCAGACAAAGCAGGCTGCCGAGCAGAAGCCCGCGATGATAAGCACGACCCTGCGAAACAGCGTCAGGGAATTATGAAAGTTGACACAGTTCTCATAGTTTTCGAGCTTGCTTATAAGCTCGGAATGGATATCAAAGGATCCCCCGTCCTCTAACCGCGATAACGACTCGGAGATCAGAAAACTCGTCTCCATCTCCTCATAGCAGGACGGACAATCCCGGACGTGGGAAAGAAACGACGACAGCTCGGTCCCGACCAGCCTGTCCTCGATAAACGCCGGAATATACCTGTTGATATCCTCACATTTCATCCGGTACGCCCTCTGCGCCTCTTCCTACAGCGTCGAATACCCGAAGCCGTTACAGATCGCGTCTACCGGGATCCCCTCATTGCAAAGCGGGCACTTGTTCGGATCATAACTGGCGTAATCCGGCAGATCCGTCAGAGAATACAGCGCATGGACAGGGACGCCCGAAACCTCGGTCCCCATAGAAAAGATCGCGGTAACGCCTACGACCTCGCCCTTGTAGAAGCCGACAGAGCCCACAGCGCTTCGAAGCGTTCCACCCGTGGTCGCCGTATCGATCAGAATCAGGACCTTCTTGCCCCGGATCATATGCTGGTTGTTCTCACGGAACATCATCTGTCCGCTGACATTATACTCAGGGCTTGTAATATACATGGTATGATGGGAGTTGGAGGAAATGATCCCGGCCTTTGTCAGCTTATTTGCCAGATACGCTCCGACGACCTCCATCCCGTTTAAGCAGAGGATCGTATCAATAATACCGGAGGAAAGATAAAACTCCGCAAGTTCCTCTCCCGTAGCTCTTGCTTCCCTCTGACGCGATTTCATATCCGTCAGATCCATATAGTAGTTAACGTGGGAATTCGGTGTGATGAAATGCCCCGGAATATAACGCAGCACAACATCCTTGTTCCTCTGATGGTCGATTTTCTTATAATCCTGCATATAGCGCCTCCTTTTTCCCGGAAATCTGCTTCCGTCCTCTTTCCGCTTATAACCCCCGGTTCCTCCCGGCAGTTACTTCACATCAATATATTGTACCATTTAATCCAGACAGCCACAAGACCTTTTATGCTTAGCCCCGCCGGATGTCAGTATCACATATTGGAAACACGCGTATTTTGTATATTTACTAAATTTCACCATTTGACACCCTGCCGTCACATGGATTATCATAGTAACCGCACGCAGAAGGGAAAGTATCGTAAACAATAAAATCGTTTCCTATATTTATAAAATGCTGCGCGTTCGCTTCTAAAACATAGTATAAGGTAGGGGAAAAAATTTGAAAAGCGGTTCAACGAAAAATGAACTGGATATGACACATGGGAGTCTGGCGGACAAGATGCTTCTGCTTGCTCTGCCGCTTATGGCGACGAGTATTTTGCAGCAGCTCTTCAACGCGGCGGATATCGCTGTCGTCGGGCGCTTCGCTGGCGCGCAGGCTATGGCGGCGGTCGGCAGCAACTCCTCCGTAATCAATCTGATCCTCGGACTGTTTATCGGGCTTTCGGTCGGCGCAAACGTCGTCATTGCGAATCTGATCGGGGCTGGGCACAGAAACCGCATCAACGAAGCGATCCATACCGTGATCGCGGTCTCCTTTATCGCGGGTCTCATCGCCATGACCGTAGGGCTTTTCGCGGCAAAGCCCATTCTTACGATGATGGGCGCTCCGACGGAGGTAATGAACAGCGCGATACTGTATCTCAGGATCTACTGCCTGGCAATGCCCTTTATCCTGCTCTATAACTTTGCCTCCGCCATTTTACGGAGCAAGGGCGACAGCAGACGACCTCTGATCGCGCTCGCGTTATCGGGGATCATCAATATCCTGCTGAACCTGCTCCTCGTCATCGTATTTCATCTGCACGTTATCGGCGTTGCGACAGCTACCGTCGTTTCAAATATCATCGGCTCCTGCCTTGTTCTCTGGTTTCTGATGACGGAGGAGGAGACCTTCCGGTTTTCCTTCCAGAAGCTGCGGATCCGGAAGGAATATCTCTTCAGCATGATCCGGATCGGCCTGCCTGCCGGCTTACAGGGCATGGTCTTTTCGCTTTCCAATGTCGTGATCCAGACCACCGTCAACAGCTTCGGAGCCAACGCCATCGCCGGCTCGACCGCGGGCCAGAATATGGAATTTATCAGCTATTGCGTGATCAATTCCTTCGGTCAGACGACCGTTACCTTTACCAGTCAGAACTACGGCTACGGCGATATCGAGCGGACCAAAAAGGTTTTCCGGCTCTCTCTTCTGATCGGGCTCGGACTCGACGCCATTGTTGTTCTGCTGTTTATGCTCTTCCGGGTACCGATCCTGCATATCTTTACGACGGATGAAGATGTCATGGTATTCGCTCTGATCCGCGCCACCAGAGTATGCAGCGTCCATTTTCTGATCGGCACCTACGAGATCAGCGGCGGCGCCCTGCGGGGCATGAACCACTCTCTGCTTCCCGCCCTGATATCGATCTTCGGTACCTGTGCTTTCCGTCTGTTCTGGGTCTTTGCCGTCGTTTCCAGACACCATACCTTTGAGACCCTGATGCTCGTTTATCCGGTTTCGTGGATATTGACCGGGATCGCGATGATGACGGCGTATCTTACGATCCGAAAAAAGGCCTTTGCAGCGCTTGAAAAAAGAGGCTGATGAATCATCTGCTTTTCTTCCTGTCAGGTCTTGTCCTCCGGATATCCTTCCAGATAGTGTACCCGGCAATCCTTACGGAAAAAGGAGATCCCATAGCGGCCTATAGTGCCATAACCCTCATCCATCAGGGCCTCCGTATAATGCAGGTCCGTAATCTGCTTTAAGGCTTCGTCGGCAGCGATATCCATATCCTCCGCCGTCACAGTTCTCTGCCCATTTTTTGGTTTTACTGCCTTTATTTCGATCACAAAAGCCCGGTCAAATACGCTCACCGGCAATACCAGAAGATCGCTCCTCCCATCTCCGGCTTCCCGGTTGGAACGCACGGCAAAATCCTGTGCCCCAACAAAGAGACCGGACATAAAGCCGTTGTAGAAAGCCTCTTTGTTGTCGAAATAGCTTATAGAGAGCTTGAGCAGCTTATTGATCTCTGTTTCAAAGCCCTTCGCGTCCCCGGAAAGCATGGCCGTAAACAGGGCGCTGCGGTCACTTTTCTTTACGATTTCATTATCAAACCAGTTAATGATCTTCTGACTGTAGATGTATTCGACCTCTGCATTTGGTATCGTAAGCGTAGCGTAACTTGTTTTCTTTACTTCCTCATAGCGCTCGCCTATCGACTTTAAATACCCGGTGAAGTACATAAAGTTCCAAAGATTATCCTGATCTTTATAGATTTCTCCGTAAGTGATATCCTCATGAATGGGCTTCTCGATGCTGCCGCCTGCAATCAGCCGCTCGATTTCTCCTTTGGTAACACCGTCCGCGCGTTCCACCAGATCCTTTACGATGGAATTCGAACTTGTATTGGCCCAGTAGGATTCCGGAAACCGGTCGTGATTGTTCTTATGCTGGCGTACATATTCAATAGTACTCCAGGGATTATAGACATTCTTGCCTCCGAAGATATAGCCGTTATACCAGTCCCTGACCTCCTCATATTTATCCGCTAACCCGTAGTATTCTAACATCGCGTATACTTCTTCATCGGTAAAGCCGAAATACTCTCCGTAGTCGGATGAGCGGATGGAGTTGATCGAGAGATTGTTCAGACCCGTAAATATGGATTCCTTCGAGATCCTTAAGCACCCCGTGATCACCGCAAATTCCAGACATTCATTGGTTTTAAGCGTATTTTCAAACAGGCTGCGGATAAAACTCACCATATGATCATAATAGCCATCGTAAAAGGAGCTCTCTAACGGCACATCATACTCGTCAATCAGAATAATGGTATTCTTTCCCGAAGCCTTCTTTAAACATTGACAAAGGAATTTTATACTCTCCGCATATTCCTCCGGCTCAGCCATCCAACCCTTGAATCGTTCGAATTTCTCCGCCTCTTTTTCATCCAGCAAACCACTTTTAAGCACATCCGAATGCCGGTCAAACTCTCTGGCGATCTCGTTTCGTAACGCCGAAAAAGCCCGTTTCTCATCCCCGGTCTTCGCGCTTTTTAATGTTAAAAAGATCACCGGGTACTTTCCCATCATAGAGGTATATTTCTCCCCTGCCTCCAGGATCTTAAGTCCTTGAAACATCGCCGGATCGCGCCCCTCCTCAAAGAAGCAGCGCAGCATATCCAGGGTCAGCGTCTTACCGAAGCGCCTGGGGCGGGTAAAAAGATTGACTTCACCATGGTTATCGATCAGCTCCTTTATTAACGGGGTCTTATCAACATAGTAATAATCATTCTTTATCAGCTTTTCAAAAAATTCGATCCCTACGGGTAAAGGCTTAAACATACATACCTCCTAAAATAAAAGGCGTCCGACTTCCCGGCAAGCTTATTTCGCCTGTCAGCCATACAAAAAACCGCAGCTGTCCGGTTCTCCCAGACAGCTACGATTATACTATAAATAGCAAACCCCCGCAAGAAGCGCCAAAAGCTTGTTTCGGTCTGTGTCGGTCAGGATTTAGTGACCCGGAGGATCAGACTCTATCTCTGCAGGAACTCGCCCATACTCCCGGCCCGTATGCTAAACTTTGCCGTCTTGCTGCCGACCGCCGTATCTCCCTTTCCGGTCACAAAGATAATCGCGCTTCCCTTCTCTACGTTGTTCAGATATGTCACCGTATAGGCTCTCGGAGGTTTTCTTCGACCGCCCCAACTTGATGTCGATTTTTTCGATTTCAGGTTCTTCAATTCCCCGAATTCATCCTCACTGCCTGTACCTTCAGCCTGCGTACTTTCTTTCGCGCCAGCCATAGGTGAAGTTCCCGGACTGACCTTCGTCATGGAGCCAGTAGTCAGTGGAATGCTGATCTGGAAATATTCCTTTGTCTTTCCGCCGCCATTCCGTCACTTCAATGCCATTGGCACTCTTATCAATACCCTTCGTGTCATCCTGCGCGCCACTACATCTCATTCCTTCGCCGCAATGTCGGTGGCGCAAAAAATCACTCTCCATTAATCTCCCAATGACCACTCCTGCCTCCTCCAGTGAAGTATATATACTTCAGGCATATCATTCAGCAGCCTTTGGATCGTCCTTGCGCTCATATCAAGCGATTCAGCCATCTGTTTTCTTGTGATTCTCGAATTCTGCCTTATTAGTGCTTTCAGATGTTCTTTCTGATCATCCAAAGGGTTCAGAGTGCCACTCAGAGTGCCATTGTCACTCTGAACGTTTCTCTGAGTGTTACCCTTGGTCCGGCTGTCTCCCCATCCCTCGCCGCAATGCCGATAAAACCGGACGGTAAATCCATATTCATCCCCGTAAAACTTATGCGATTTTGCCCCTTACGCTCTGTTTTATGTTCAACCCGAGGTCATAACTCTTCCCTGCGCAAACGCCTATACATTATTTGCCCTTTTTTGAAGTTACTTGCGTTATTAGTCCCTTTTTGCAATAATGAATTCTGAAAAATCATCTTCGCGCCGTAGCGTGTTGTGATTCAGGTTCCGGCGCTCGTTTTTGTCGAGAGGGATATGGTATAAGATTGTTTCTATATCGACAAAACAGAACTCATTAAGGAATAGTGGAATAACCGGGATGTCGTTACCCTCATTACCCGCCCCCGGCGCTTTGGAAAAACGCAGTAAAAAAGAGCCGTCCAATCGCATAGTTGCGATAAGAACGACTCTTATTTGATCCTGCCGGCTGCGGGACTTGAACCCGCACGTAGTCACCTACAACAGATTTTGAGTCTGCCTCGTCTGCCATTCCGACAAGCCGGCCTAGAAAGCCTGGCAACATATCCTTCTGCTTCAGCTCTCCCACAGTTACTAATATTGTACTGTTCAGGACTTTTTGGTTTCCGAACAGTCACCTAATAGTAACATATTCAAATTTTTATTTCAACCTTGATTTATACTGGTTAACGTTTTTCATTGCCGATCAATCGGACTCGCAAACGCAATTCCAGTACATTCGCTTTATCATAAGCGGCAACTAATTGCGTTCGCGAGTATAAACCGAATTCAGCTGAATGGTTTACATAATTGATTTACATAAACGTAAACATCAGTTTGTTTCAATAAATGAGTTTACATAATATATCAACATAACGAACTCTCAGCCGGATTATTTCGCCAGCCCGGCATACTCCGGGAAGCAATCGAAGGTCGAGAAATAGTCCTTTGGTGTCTCCGCCCTCCGGATCAGTTCAAAGGATCCGTCCTCCTTTAAAAGAATCTCCGCGCATTTTAGCTTCCCGTTGTAATTGTAGCCCATAGAATAGCCATGCGCGCCGGCATCATGGATAAACAGCAGATCTCCCTTTTCGATCTTCGGCAGCATCCGGTCCACGGCAAACTTATCATTGTTTTCACATAACGACCCTGTAACATCATATTTATAATCACAGGGCTCGTCTTCCTTCCCAAGCACCGTGATGTGATGATACGCCCCGTACATTGCCGGCCGCATCAGATGGACCGCACAGGCGTCACAGCCGATATATTCCTTATAGATATGCTTTTCATGGATCGCTCTGGTCACTAACGCTCCGTAAGGTCCCGTTACAAATCGTCCCATCTCGGTATAGATCGCCACATCCCCCATACCTGCCGGTTCTAATATCTCCTTATATTTCTTTTCAACACCTCTCCCGATGGCAAGGATATCATTCGGCTCCTGCTCCGGCCGGTAAGGGATCCCGACACCACCGGACAGATTGATAAAAGAAATATGTACGTTAAGTGACTCACTTAACTCCCTTGCCAGCCCAAATAAAATCCCCGCCAGCTCCGGATAGTAGTCATTTGTTACCGTATTACTGGCCAAAAACGCATGGATCCCAAAATGCTTAACCCCCTTGTCCTTTAAGCGACGAAAGGCCTCCCTGATCTGCTCCTTTGTCATTCCGTACTTGGAATCTCCTGGATTATCCATAATCCCGTTGCTCATCTCAAACAACCCGCCCGGATTAAAACGACAGCTCATAGTCTCCGGAAGCTCTCTCCCGCCGAGGATCCCCTCCAGAAAATCAATATGCGTAATATCGTCCAGATTGATCGTACCATTCAGACGATACGCGTACTCATATTCCTCCGCCGGGGTGTCATTTGAGGAAAACATGATCCGCTCGCCCGAAAAGCCCAGCTGCTCTGCTAACATCAGCTCCGTATAGGAAGAGCAGTCCAGGCCGCAGCCGTTTTCCTTCATGATCTTCAGTAAAAACGGATTCGGATTCGCCTTGACCGCAAAATACTCCCGAAATCCCCGATTCCAGGCAAACGCCTCGTTGATCGCCGAAAGATTCTGACGGATCCCCTTTTCGTCATAAAGCAGATAGGGTGTCGGGAAAACAGAGGCGATCTCCTCCGCCTTTTCTTTTGTTACATACGCTGTTTTTTTCATAATACTGTTACTCCTCTTAATCCACAAACCCCTCCACTCCTCTCTTCGACCCGTCCGAGGTCAGATTGGAGCTCTCATCGGAGGACTTCGCGATAATATATTGCCCTTTAACGCCCGAATCCTCGTTGCTTGCTTTTTCCGCAACTCCATTCGAGGCCGTATAGGTATATTTCACAGAACCACCGGCCTTTAAGGTGCCTGTCAGGGTCATGGTCCCGCTTTCCAGACCGTCCTTATAGCTGCCGCTTATGACCTGTTTCGTCATTCCGCCGGAGGAAACCCTGTCGGCATAATAATTCGCGGTCACGGTGCCGCTGCCGTTAGGCTTGTCATCCTCCCAGCTCCCCTCATAAATCGAGGAGCCAAGAGCGGAGCTTTCAGAATAGACCGCCCGGATCCAGGTCCCTTTCCCGCTCCGAAGATCGTTCGAAAACTCACCGTAATAATAGTAGCCGTCCATATAGGCAGCAACTCCCTTACCGCTCCGTTTTCCGTTCTCGTCACGCTCCCCGTAATAATAGGAGGTACTGCTGCTTACGATCTCGTCCGTCAGCTCTTCGAATTCCTCGCCCCGGACCATTTCCTTCACGTCGTCGATCTTTCCCGTTTCAAAGCATTCGTAGAGCTTCTGAAGCAGATCATTATGCGCCGCCTCGATCGCCGCCTTCTCCGCCTCTTCAGCAAGCCTTTCTTCCTCCTCTGCCTGAAGCCTTGCCCGCTCGATCAGGATATTGTCGACGATCGTCTGCATATTGGGATCCCCGGTTGCCTCGTATCCGCGGTTTAATATCTCAAGCACAGCGTCCTCGTCATTCCTGCCATCGTAAATATTATAAATGCCCCAGAAAGCACTCTTCAGATCATTTTGATAGACAATGGCGTTTTCAAAGGCTTCGATCGCCTCATCACTATCCCCCAGATCACTTCCGATCTGAAGATATGCGTGTGCGATGCTTTCCTTGAGCCGGTCATTCTCCGGCTCGAACTCAAGCGCCTCATCATATCGCTCGATCGCCTCTGTATAGTCGCCTGAAGCAAGCGCCTCATTCCCCTTTTCAACAATAGTCCCGATCTGATTTGCTTCCGAATTATAAACCGAGCTGTAATAAACGACAAACCAGACACCGATCACGATCACGACCCCGCAGATCGCCTCGATCACCGTCAAAATCGTATTGTTCCTCATTATACTCTCCCCAAAGCTCGTTTCGGTTCCAAAACCTCTTACAGATTTTCGATCTGCCAGTCGATGGGCTCCAGCCCGTTCTTTTTCAGAAAATCGTTCGTCTGACTGAAATGCCTGCACCCGAAGAATCCACGATAAGCCGATAAGGGACTGGGATGCGGAGCCTTTAATACCAGCTGCTTCGGATTGTCAAGGCTTGCCCCCTTCGTCTGCGCAGGCCTCCCCCAAAGCAGATAAACGATAGGCCGGTCCTCATTGTTCAGAATCCGGACCACTGCGTCCGTAAACTCCTCCCACCCCAGATTCTGATGGGAGTTTGCCGCGTGCGCCCGGACCGTCAGCACCGTATTTAAGAGCAGAACCCCCTGTCTTGCCCATTTTTCCAGATAGCCATTGTTCGGGATATAGCACCCGAGATCATCCTGCAGCTCTTTATAGATATTTTCAAGTGACGGCGGAATCTCTGTGGGGGGCTTTACCGAAAAGCAGAGCCCGTGCGCCTGTCCCGGTTCGTGATAGGGATCCTGCCCGATAATCACAACCTTTACCGAATGCAGCGGCGTAAAGGAAAACGCATTGAACAGATCCGCTGAGGGCGGGTAAATCGTTCTGGTCTGATATTCCCGTTTTATGGTCTCATAGAGCTTTCGATAATAGGGCTTTTTAAATTCCTCCGAAAGAGACTCCTTCCAATCGTTACTGATTGCTGCCATGCTCTGTTCTCCTTACGGGAATTCCCTTTTCGTAAAGCGCCTGCTTCAGATCTCCGATCGCAAGCTCCTTGAAATGAAACAGCGAAGCCGCAAGAGCCGCGTCCGCCTTTCCCTCCGTAAACGCCTCGTAAAAATGCTCGATCGTTCCCGCGCCTCCGGAGGCAATCACAGGAATATCCACATTCTCCGAAATGATCCTCGTCAGCCTGAGATCATATCCCGCCTTGGTTCCGTCGCAGTCCATACTTGTTAAAAGGATCTCACCGGCTCCCGCTTTATACGCCTCAATCGCCCACTCCACGGCATCGAGGCCGGTATCGAGCCGCCCGCCGTTTTTGTATACATTCCATCGGTCTTTAGCGCCCTCTACTCTCCTTGCGTCGATAGCGACTACGACACACTGACTGCCGAATTTCATCGCGGCTTCCGAGATCAGCTCCGGGTGTCCGATAGCTGCGGAATTGACGGAAACCTTGTCCGCGCCTTCCCGAAGGAGCTTCTTGAAATCCTCCACCGTACGGATCCCGCCGCCTACCGTAAAGGGGATAAAAACCTGCTCGGCTACCCGACGCACCATATCCACTACTGTATCCCGTTCATCCGAGGAAGCTGTGATGTCCAGAAATACAAGCTCATCCGCCCCTTCTCTGTCATAGGCGGCGGCGATCTCCACCGGATCACCGGCATCCCGCAGATTGACAAAATTCACACCCTTAACGACCCGTCCGGCGTTCACATCCAGGCAGGGGATAATTCGTTTCGTATACATCTCAAATCAAAGCTCCAGAAAATTCTTAAGGATCCTAAGACCCACCGCGCCGCTTTTTTCAGGATGAAACTGGCAGGCAAACACATTTTCCTGCTCCACCGACGCGTCGATCTCTGTATTATAGTCTGTGACTGCCTTGACAATCGTCTTGTCGTCAGCGTCCAGATAGTAGCTGTGTACAAAATACACAAAGGCGTTTTCGTCGATCCCCCGAAACAGCCGCCCGTTATTTCGTAAGGTCAGAGAGTTCCATCCCATGTGCGGGATCTTCCGGTATTCTCCTGCCGGGATCCTCCGGATATGTCCCTTTAATATCCCAATTCCTTCGACACCCGCCGATTCCTCGCTGTCCTCAAACAACAGCTGCAAACCGAGGCAGATCCCAAGGAACGGGATCTTCTCCTTTACAGCCTTCTTTATGACGGAGACTAACTCCTGATCCCGCAGGCGTTTCATCGCGTCTCCGAAAGCACCGACTCCGGGCAGGATGATCTTGTCGCAGTTTAAGATCGTCTCCGCGTCTTTTGTCAGGATCTGCCGGTAGCCCAGCTTCTCGACCGCTTTCTCTACGCTTTTAATATTTCCGGCATCATAATCAATCAAAGCTATCATAGATCGTTCCCAAACTCCGCTTCTTCCGCCTCGATCAGCGAATTTCCGCCTGTGACCTGCGGAGCCTCCTTTACAGCATCATCATTATAATATACAACAGCGTTTTCATCGACATAATGCTGCAAAGTCCTTGTATATTCCTCGTGTCTTTGAATCCTCAGCCACTCCCTGGCCTGGTCAACACTCACGCCAAATACATTATTCAGCGCCTCAATGATCTTTGTCCCGATCAGATCAAACTGCGCGGAAACCCCATACTCAATGGATTTCCTCTCATCATTCTCAATCACCTTGATCCCCTGTACCAGGGAATTCAGGGCTTCGACCCGCATATTCAGCGCCATGTAGTTCTCAAAGGACTGGTATCTGCGGTTCAGCCGGTACAGGATCAGATTCTTGTCGTAAAGCTCCTGATCCTCCTCGGACAGCTTATGACCGGTCAGATCCATAAACACATCCGCGTAGTTCTGGGAATCGAAATCCGCCTGCGCGTTCTTCATATCCTGATAGAAGGGGATAAATACCGACATCATTCCGATCAGGATCCCTAAAGACAGGCACATGAGCATAACCAGAGTCACCTTCTTCTTCGGGACATTCAGGTTCGGGCCGGTACTGATAAAGCCCGGCTTTTTGTCCTTCTTCGGCTTCGGCTGCTTCTTGGGCTTCTCCTTCTTCGGCTTCGGCTTTTTCTCCTTCTTCTTCTTTTCCTTTTTCTTCTTGGGCGGAGCCTTCTCCTTTTCCTTTTCCGGAGCTCCGCTGCCTTCTAGCTCCTCAAGGATCTTAGCGTTATCGCTTGCTCCCGCTTTCGCGATATCGACAGCAGTTTCCTCGGCAAACTTCTCCTCGTTCTCGTCGACCTCCTCGGTTAACGCGCCCAGGATCTTATTGAACAGGCCCTTCTTCTTTCCGCTTTCCCCCTCTGCCGCCTTTTCGTTCTTCAGAGTGTCAAAGGTCTCCTGATCGATGAGTCCGGCCTCGAGCGCCTCCTGCATTTCCTTATCGAGCGCCTCGCCCTGCTGCTGCAGTTCTTCCTTGGATAGACCCTTTTTCTTCTTTTTCTTTGCGAGTCTGGCAAGGCGTTTGGCTTCCTTCTTAGCTTCTTTTTCCTTCTTCCGCTGCTCCCTCTTCGACAGCTTGGCATCGCCGGTGCCCGCTCCGCTACCTTCTTCAAAGATAGCGCTTACCAGATCCTCTCCGTCATCCTGCGCGGTCATAGAGGGATCTACAGCTTCATTATTCTCGTCCTTGCTCAGAAGGTCCCCGATCTCAGAGATATCCAGATCGTTTTCTCCATCGGCAAGAAGCTCCTCCAGGCCTTCTCCTTCGAGCTTTCCGATGGCATCGTCCCCGTCATCCTGCGCCGCCTGTGCCAGCAGGGCTTCAATATCCTCCTGCGACATATCCGCGTCCAAGCCGGGAACAGAAGGGACTTCCGCGGGCGCTTCCGGTTCTCCCATGCCCCCCATTTCTATTTCATCTACGAGGTTTTGCGCCCCCGCCTCTTCCTCCTTGGTAAAGGGCGCAAGGATCTCACTTGACGAATTGGTCGGATCTCCGATATCGTCAAGAGAGTTCAATAATGCCTCTATATCATCCTGGGACAACATTTCGTTGCCGTCAAACGAAGCCTCCGCGGCAGGTGCCGATTCAGGGGCCGGTTCTGGTTCCGGAATCGGTTCCGGTTCTGGTATTGGTTCAGGTTCCGGCTCCGGCACAGGCTCTTCCTCCGGGCCGTTCATAGCGGCCAGAAGCGCCGCGATATCGTCCTGGCTCATCTTCCCGCCTGGATCTCCCGCTGGCGCAGGCGCTGGTTCCGGTACGGGTTCAGGTTCCGGCATCGGTTCTGGTTCTGGTATAGGTTCCGGCTCAGGTGCAGGTTCTTCCTCCGGGCCATTCATAGAGGCCAGTAACGCAGCGATATCGTTCTGGCTCATCTTCCCGCCTGGATCTCCCGCTGGTGCAGGCACTGATTCCGGTACAGGCTCTGGTTCTGGTATAGGTTCCGGAATCGGTTCAGGCTCTGGTATCGGTTCCGGTATAGGTTCAGGCTCCGGCTCCGGTGCTGGCTCTTCCTCCGGGCCGTTCATAGAGGCCAGAAGCGCAGCGATATCGTCTTGGCTCATCTTCCCACCCGGATCCCCCGCTGGCGCAGGTGTTGGTTCCGGTACTGGTTCAGGTTCCGGCATCGGTTCTGGCTCCGGTATTGGTTCAGGCTCTGATATCGGTTCAGGCTCCGGCTCTGGTGCAGGCTCTTCCTCCGGGCCGTTCATAGACGCCAGCAGCGCTGCGATATCGTCCTGGCTCATCTTCCCGCCTGGATCTCCCGCTGGTGCCGGCGTTGGTTCCGGTACGGGCTCTGGTTCTGGTATCGGTTCAGGCTCTGGTATCGGTTCCGGTATTGATTCAGATTCTGCTATGGGTTCCGGCTCCGGTATCGGTTCTGCTTCTAGTATAGGTTCTGGCTCTGGTATCGGTTCCGGTATTGGTTCAGGTTCCAACACTGGTTCCGGCTCCGGTATCGGCTCTGCTTCTGATATATACTCGGTTTCCGGAATCGACTCTGGTTCTGGTACATATTCCGGCTCTGGAATCGGCATCGGTTCCGGGACAGAGACAGGTTCCGGCTGGATTTCCGCTATTACTTCCGGGATCGGCATAGGTTCCGGCTCTTGCATCGGCTCCGGCTCCGGTACATATTCCGGCTCTTGCATCGGCTCCGGTTCAGCCGCATATACCGGCACTTCCACCGGTTCGTTGACCGGAGTCGGCTCCATAGAAAGCTCCGGCTCCGGAGCACTTCCCGCCGTCAGCTCCGAAACAAAATCAGACAGCGAGGCCGGTCCTGAAGCCTGCGCCCCGTAGTTCATCTCCGGCTCTGTCGGCGACGACGAATAAGAAGGCTCCGGCATAGATTCCGGTGCAACCTGCTCAACGATGATCTGTTTTTCAAGTGGGTCAGGCTCTGCCGCGGGCTCCGGTTCTCCCATCATCCCCCGCAGCAGACTGTCAAGATATTCTTCCGTCGAAACCATTACAACCTCATTTTATCAAAGGAACCGGAGAGCAAGCCCCCGGTTCCTTTCACCCTCATTTTCATTAATTTTAACTTATCCCTGATAAGAAAGCAGCTTATCGATCTCCTCAACCAATCTTCCGATCTCCGGTTTGGAAAGCTGCGCATCCGCTCCAAGCGACTCACCTTTTCTTCTCATTTCCTCATTTACCAGCGAGGAGAAGATAACTACCGGAATATGCTTCAGACGATCATCGCTCTTAATGAGCTTGGTAAGCCTGTGACCGTCCATCTGCGGCATCTCAATATCCGTAATGACGCAGTCGATATATTTGTCCACAGTTCCTTCCGCCAGGCACTTATTGATATAGTTCCAGGCCTCCAGACCGTTCTCGGTTCTCTTCTGCTTCACATAACCGGCCGTAGAAAGCGCATCCGAAATCAGTTTATTCAGAAGATGGGAATCCTCCGCGATCAGGATAGACGCTTCACTCCGCTCCCTCTCTGAGAACTCGCTTACCTCGGCCACCTTCAGTCCTGTCTCCGGGCTGATATCCGTAACGATCTTCTCGAAATCCAGGATAATCACCAGACGATCCTTCAGCTTGATCACACCGGTAGAAATACCGTCGTCCTGCGAATTGATCGTCGCGTCAGGCTTTATAATATCTTTCCAGGAGAATCGACTGATCCCCATAACCTTATCAACATGAAAAGCAACGTCCAGCTTATTGAAATTAGTAATTATGAAAAGCCCGTCCGGTGTCGATTCACCAAGCTGCAAAGCATTTTTCAGGCTGACCGCAGTAATCATCTTATCACGAGGCATGAATATTCCTTCGATACTCGGATGCGAATTCGGGACCGGAGTCACCGGAGAATAAGGAATGATCTCGCTGATCTTCGCGACATTGATCCCATACGAATTATCACCGATCATAAATTCCAGTATTTCAAGCTCATTTGTACCGTTCTCTAGTAATATCTTAGTATCCATACCTTCACCTCACCCCGATTTTATATGCGAACTTCTCACAAGAGGCAGAAAGACAGCCTCTCGTAAAATAGATTATAACACAGAAAAAATAAAAAATATATAAAAATCTGAATTAATATTGCTAACTTTTTTCTTTGCCGATCAATCGGACTCGTAAACGCAATTCCAGTACCTTTGCATCATCAAAAACAGCACCTGATTGCGTTCGCGAGTATCACGGAAAAAACCGCAAATTTATAACCGAAGAGCGCTGTTCTCACTCATTTTCCTGAATAATCTGGATATGAACGTCCCGAAGCTGGCGCTCATCTACCTCCGAGGGTGCGCCCATCATAACGTCCTGCGCCATCTTATTCATCGGGAAGGGAATGATCTCACGGATGCTCTCCTCTCCGGCGATCAGCATGATCATACGATCCACGCCCGGAGCGATTCCCGCATGCGGCGGCGCTCCGTAGCAGAACGCGTTGTACATTGCGGGGAACTTCGCTTTTACCGCTTCCTCCGGCAATCCGACCAGTGAAAACGCCTTGACCATAATCTCCGGATCATGGTTTCGTACTGCTCCTGAGGAAAGCTCTACTCCGTTGCAGACCAGATCGTACTGATACGCAAGGATCTTAAGCGGATCCTTATTCTCTAGCGCCTCCATTCCGCCCTGCGGCATAGAAAACGGATTATGGCAGAACTCTAACTCTCCCGATTCCTCACCGATCTCATACATCGGAAAGTCGACGATCCAGCAGAATTCATAGCAGTCCTTCTTAAAATGAACTTCAGCCTGCTGCCCTAAGAATCTCCGAAGCACTCCGGCCGTCTTCAAGGCGTCGTTCTTCTTTCCGGCCGTAAGTCCGACAAAATCCCCGTTCTTTAAGGAAAGCGCCGAAACGATCGCTTCCTTTTTCTCCTGTAAAAACTTTGCGATCCCGCCGACGATCTCTCCGTTTTCATCCAGCCGAAACCAGAACGCCTTCTGACCGCTGACGACCTCAGTATCGGCGCAGATCTTGTCGATGACCTTTCTGCTGGCCTTGAAATCGCTGACAACAATCGCTTCGACCGCCGTCTGTTCTCCCTCAAACGGGCCGAACCCGATTCCGGTAAGTAAATCGCTGACATCCCTAAGCTTCAGATCGATCCGAAGATCCGGCTTGTCCGAACCGTAGGTCTCCATCGCTTCCCGGTAGGACAGTCTCTGAAAGGGAGCTGCTGATGCCTGCTTGTAGATCCCATGCTTTGCAAAGATCGGGGGCAGAACATCCTCAATCACGGAGAATACATCCTCCTGGCTGGCAAAGGCCATCTCCATATCCAGCTGATAGAATTCTCCGGGCGACCGGTCCGCTCTGGCATCCTCGTCCCTGAAGCACGGCGCGATCTGGAAATACCGGTCAAAGCCTGCCGTCATAAGGATCTGCTTAAACTGCTGCGGTGCCTGGGGAAGAGCGTAAAACTTCCCGGGATGATTCCTTGAGGGAACGAGATAATCCCTTGCTCCCTCCGGAGAAGAGCAGGTAAGGATCGGCGTCGTGATCTCCAGAAAATCGTGAGCGATCATACTCTGTCTGAGCTCCGCGACGATCTTGCTGCGCAAAACGATCCTGTCCTTAACAGCAGGATTCCGTAAATCCAGATACCGGTAGCGAAGTCTCACCGATTCATCTGCCTCCTTGGAATGATTGATCTCAAAGGGCAGCTCGTTATAGATACACTTCCCCAAAACCTCGATTTTGGAAGGAACGACCTCGATATCCCCGGTCGCGATGGCAGGGTTCTTATTCGACCGTTCTCTGACCTTGCCGCTTACCGACAGCGTCGACTCATTATTCACACCGGCAAGAGCCTGCATCATCTCCTCTGTTTCGACGACGACCTGCGTTGTGCCGTAAAAATCCCTGAGAATCAGAAAGCCCAGGTTCTTCGATACCTTTCTCATATTGTCGTACCAGCCGACGATCGTAACCTCCTCTCCAACGTGCTCCATATTCAATTCATTACAGGTATGGGTTCTTGACTGTACCATTTTTCTCTCTCCCTTTAAAATTTTTCTTACTTCACCTTATTATACTCGCGAACGCAATTAATTGCCGTTTCTGATAACGCAAACGTACTGAAATTGCGTTTGCGAGTCCGATTAATCGGCACCGAAAAGCGTTAACCAGTATAATTGGATATTTTGAATAGATATGGTGTTTATTCCATTCAGCAATCGAAAGAACGTCCATATCTTCTAAAAGCTTTACACCCGTATTCATATTCGCCTGCAAACTAAATGGCAGTTCCTGAGCAATACGATTCACGCCAATTCCCCCGTCAGCTCATATACCTCATCCAATAGTTTCTCATCAGCTGACATAATTGGATTGTTTTTTAATACCTCCAACGTATGTCCATAGGAATGTCTTATCTCTGGTATTCCTCCTGTGATTTGTTCTTTATATATACTCGCGAACGCAATTAATTGCCGTTTTTGATAAAGTAAACGTACTGGAATTGCGTTTGCGAGTCCGGTTGATCGGCAACGAAAATCGTTAACCAGTATAAGTTGTGAAACATCACCTGTGATTCGTTCTTTCTACGTATTTCCAAATACTTTGCAAAATTATAGCTATGAGTAGCGACAAATATCTGTATACCATTTTCCTGTAAGGAAAGTAATAGTTCTGCGACAAACGCATACAATTCAGGATTCAGACAGGTTAACGCTTTTCGTTGCCGATCAATTGGACTTGCAGGCGCAAATCCAGTACTTTACTTTATCAAAAGCGGTAAGAAATTGCGTTAGTGAGTATATAAACCCTGCCTCGAGCCAAATCATCTCCCGATGTTCACTCTGTTTATTTCCTTCATTCATGCTAACTTTTTTATCTATACATTATACTGTATTTTACCAAAACATCGTCAGAATGAAAAGGCAACCGCACCGGGCAATATCACAGAGAGGTTTATTGCTGATAAAGTCCCACTATGCAGCTCTTCTTACAGAAACACAGTCCATAGGAGATCACTCTGTATACTTCACTGTCTCCAAACAGGTATCCATCGTACCAATCCTTTACGACCTGCACATTATCCTTAAGACCATATTCTACCAGCATTTCCTCTGTTTCTTCCTGGGTGAAGCCGAAATATTCACCAAATGATCTGCTCCTTATGGAATTGACTTCAAGATTATTAAATCCTGTAAATATGCTCTCCTTGCTGATTCTAAGACAGCCCGTTACTACCGCCCTCTCCAGTGCCTCATTGGTCTTAAGGGCTGATTCAAACAGAGAATGGATAAAGTCAATCATTTCATTGTAAAAGCCTCTGAACCATGCGTTCTCAAGCGGCACATCATATTCATCTATGAGTATGATCACATTCTTCCCATGATGCTTCTTCAGCAGCCCGGACAGTGTTTTTAACGCGACAGCATATTTTCCGACCTCCTTCTTGAAAGCCTTATCATACTCCTTATCATCTGTGTATGCTCTGCTTCTCTTCTCCCAGTCAAGTTCGCCGCCCGTAATCTCACGGAAATTCTGTTTCTCATCTTCTTCAATCGCATCCGAATTAAGCAGATACCCATGCCGCCTGTATTCACTTATTATCTCCTTGCGAAGCATCGTGAACGCATTATAAAAATCACCCTGCTTAGCCGACTTCAGCGACATATTTATAACGGGATACTGCCCCATCATGCTAAGGATCGCATCCCCCGCATCCATTATCTTCAGACCTGTGAAATACAGGCTGTTGTCAACCACATTCCCGTCAAGGTCATATTCAAGCTCAAAGAAGGTACGAAACATCGACAGCGCAAGAGTCTTACCAAACCGCCTCGGACGGGTAAATAAAGTGACTTTCCCTCCCTTATCTATAAGATCCTTAATAAGCATGGTCTTATCCACGTAATAGAGCTTCTCCCGGGTAAAGTCCTTGAAAAACTCATATCCTATTCCGATCTTTTTCATAATCAGACTCTCCTCCGAAAACTCCGCCATATATCCGACTCCCGGGTAAGGGCCCCAAACTTAATGATCACAATAATAATCCCCGTGACCTATATCCTAAGATATCACAGATCACGGGGTTTATCAATTATTACACTCAATTCGGGATTTATCTGGAATTAAGTGCGCCGGATGGACAGACAAGCCTATCCGCCCGGCTCATTTCCCTCAGGAAAAACAGGGTTTTATACAGCAGGATACGGGAATCGAACCCGCCTCCTCAGCTTGGGAAGCTGATATACTACCAATGTACTAATCCTGCGCTTCAACTTTTGTAATTTTACGGCATTTACACAGGCTTGTCAAGTGGTTTTGGGCTGGCTTGTTTCAGATTCTATGACATTCTTATCCTTCTTTTTGCGGAACCTCTGGAAAATCAGATAAAAATTCGGCAAAAGCAACAGGGTCAGAATCGTTGATGCCAAAAGCCCGCCGACGATCACGACCGCCATTCCCTGCATAGACTCCGTGTTCTTTGCCAGCTTGAAAGCAATCGGCAGCATCGCAAGCTCCGTAGTCAACGTCGTGATCAGGATCGGACGAAGCCTGTCCTTTCCGGCGTGAACAAGCGCCTCCTTGATCTCCTCCCCCGCTTCCCGGAACTGATTCGTCGTATCAATATAGATAATTCCGTTATTTACAACGATCCCGGCAAGCATCAGGATCCCAAGCAGCACGGTCATAGAGATCTTGACCCTCATAATCAGCATCATAAGGATCGAACCGATGGCGGCAAAAGGGATACAGAGCATGATCAGGATCGAATAGGCCAGGGATTCAAACTGAATCGCCATGACCATAAAGACCAGATAGAAGGCAATGACGATCGCCTGTCCGATGGCGGCGAATTCCTCGTTCATCGTCTCCGTGATCGAATTCTCAATGAAATTTACGCCCTCCGGCAGTTCAAGGGCAGCCATCCGCTCATTGACACCCTCCAATATACCATCCTTGGTCTCCGCCCTCATGACCGCCGTAATCGCGGCATCAAATCGGCCGTCTGCCCGGGTAACGGTCTGCGCGGCCTGTACCAGTCTGAGGTCAGCGATTTCCGAAAGTAAAATCTTTCTCCCCGAAGAATTCATAAAGCTCATAGAGGCTACGTCGTCTAATGTTGTATAATACCCCTTCGGATATTCCACCTTGATAGTATACTTGGTATGATCGATCGTCACATCTCCGGCTTCCGTACCGTTCCGGTTCATATAGATCAGCTGCGAGACCACGGAGGGACTCAAGCCATTTGCCTGCGCCATCTCCGGGTCAATGTCGATCAGTACCTTCGCGCCGCTGTCCTCCACAGAGGAAGAAACCGAAAGGACTCCGGGCGTACTTTCGAGGATCGCCGTAATACTCTTACTCGCCTCTCTGAGCGACACCATATCATCCGCCACGATATCAAATTCCTCGCTTCCTCCGGTATTCATAGAGCCCAGACCCGTCGTCGAGCCGGAGCTGACCGTAATCTCACATACAGTCGAAAAATCTCGCAAAAGCCCGTTCCACTCATCGACGATATCCTGCGTCGTCCGCGTGATCTCCTCCGCCTTATAAGCAGTCACCGTCGCGCTTGAGGTTCCCTCCGACAGGCTGATATTATAGCTCTTTGCAAGGCCGCTGTTCTCTACAAACTGCTCCAGCTTTACAACCGTCTCATCCATTGCCTCAAGGCTTAAGTCCGGTCGGAATTTCACATCCATCTGGATCACGCCCTCGTCGGTAGCCCCGATGAGCTCCGAGCCCAGACCTCCCGCAAGAAAAATGGAAAGGCCAAAGGTCAGAATCGCTGCCAGAGCAACGATCACGCTCTTATTTAAGATCCTCTCTAAGAACTTCCCATAGACGCCCGCCAGCTTTTGAATGACAATGGTAACGGGATTGTTCTTCCTCTCCGTCGGCTTATAGGCGGAAAAGAAAAACGGCACCAGTGTCACCGCGCAGAAAAGCGACGCTAAGAGAACAAAAACGATGGTGAAGCCCAGCTGCTTGAAAAACTGCCCGGACAGCCCCTGAAGAAGAGCGAGAGGCAGATAAACGACGACCGTCGTAATCGTCGAGCCCACGACGGAATTCACAACGATCGCGGTCCCCTCGTAAGCCGCGGTCGAATAGTCCATCCCGTCCTCCTGCTTGTGGAAGCACATCTCAATGACAACTACCGCGTTGTCCGTAATCATTCCGATGGCGATAACAAGAGAAGCCATGGAAACAACATTTAAGGAGATCCCCGCAAAATACATACAGACTAACGCGAACAGAATGGAGACCGGCATCGTACTTCCGACGATTAACGACCCTTTGATATCCCCGAAGAAGATGAAGATAACCACCATCGCCAGAATAATGCCTTCGATCAGGGTCTTAAAAACAGAGAGCAGGGTCGATACGATCTCGTCCGCGCTGTCGTTTACGATTTCGATATGGATCTCCGGGTTTTCCTGTACAAATTCCGCTATGAGCTTTTTTACTTCATTGGAAAGGGTAACAGAGGTCGAGGACTGCTTCCGCTTCAGTCCGATACTGATATCATTCTCGCCGTTATAACGGGAAAGCGACGTTTTATCCGAGATACCGTAGTTTATATCACAGACATCGTAGAGGTGAATGACCTCGCCCCGGGCCGTCGTGACCGGAACCTGCCGCAGGGTTTCGAGATCATCATAGCGCACCTCGGTTTCCATATTCAGACTCTGGTCCCCGTAGGCAACGCTCCCGGCGGGCATGGAAAAGTTCACCGAGGTAATGGCCGCGGCGACTCCTGAGGCGTTGATTCCGTACTGATCCGCGTATTCGGGAAGAATCCGGACCGCGATATAGTGCTCGTCGCCGCCTGTCACGGAAATATCCGCAAGAGACGATGCTCTGCGAAGCCTCGGCTCCAGCTTTTCATTTACAAGATTTAAAAGATCGATCTCGGGCGCGTCGGTAGATACGGAAAGAGTCATATCGTCGATGGCATCCGTATCAATCTCCATAATGGTCGGCGTTCCTACCTCATCCGGCAGGTCGTTCAAAATTCTATCAATATTGGAGCGGATATCGTCATGGGCATCGGAGATCACGGTACCGTAATCAAACTGCAGAACCAGCATTCCGTAGTTTTCATAGGATCTGGACTGGGCCTTTTTCAGACCGGAAATATTCGCACAGGCTTCCCTTAGTACCTCGATGACGTTTTCATCCACCTCCTCCGGAGAGGCCCCCGGGTAGGTCCCGACAACTACCATGACCGGTACGCTGATGTTCGGCATAAGCTGCAAGGACATATTGCTGATGGAGACAAGAGAAAACAGCACCAGCGCAAGCAGGGTCACAAGCACCGTAACCGGCCGTCTGATCGCCGCCTTCGTAAGCTGCTTCATTGATTGATCACCACCACGATATCGTCCTTTTTACCGGTATTATGCTCCGCGATGACCCGCATCCCGTCCTTCAGTCTCGCGCTCCAGCTCGTAATGATGTAGTCATTTTTCCCGATTCCCTCCCGGATCTCAACGGCATCCCCCTCCGTCAGTCCGATCGTAACGTCTTTACGTCTTGCCGTTCCGTGATCGTTAATGTATACAAAGGCCTGCTCGCCCTCATAATACACGCTGTCCGCGGGAACCGTCAGTACATTCTCCGACCGTCTCGAGGCAGCTCTCAGCTTGACGTTGGAATCGTAGGGCAGGGAAAGCAGAGGATCGACCGCCTGTGTCTCGATCCGGTAAAGTCCCCTGGATGGGTCGATTTCAGAAGAGACCGTAACGATCGTGCCTTTGAATTCCTGTCCGTCCTTTTCCAAGGTTACCTCCAATCCCGGCTCCATCTCCTTTGCGGTCTTCTCCGCTACATAGAAGGTGATCTTGCAGGGAGCGTCGCCCTTGATCGTATAGGCAGTCTGGGCAGAGGTCGCCATATTGTGTTCCGTGATGCCGATTGCCGTAATCGTTCCGGAAACCGGACTGGTAACCGAATAATAAGACAGAGCCGTCTTTGCGTTTGCTACCGCCGCCCCGGCCTGGTCAACGCCCGCGCTCGTTGCCTCTACCTGCGCCCCGCTGGCCCGGATCTGAGCGCCCGTCGCCGCAAGCTGCTGATCGGAGCCGATCACCGAAGCAAGAGTCTGGGCGGTAATGGTCTGTCTGGTATAGGTATCGTAATCCGACTGCTGTCTTCTGGCAAGGTCTGCCGACTCACAGGCCAGCTGATACGCTAAGGAAGCGCTGTCTGCGGTGTTTAACGAAGTGGATTGCTGGAAATACAGCTGGTCGATCGTACTGTCGAGGCTTGCGATGGCGCTTTCGGCGGAGGCGACCGCATTCGAGTACGTCGCTACCGCGCTCTGGGCTGCCGTCAGATTTTCTTTTGCTGCCGTAAGAGCTGCGTTTACCGCCGTTTCATCGGAATAGCCCGCAGGGATGACCCCGGATGCCTGGGCCTGCTGAAGATTTGCCACCAGGCTCGCCGCTGAATTCATCTGCTCCCTCGCCTTTGCAAGAGCATTTTGCGCGTTATCCCTCGTTTTCTTCAGATCGTTTCTGCTATCCTCGGCGTCTTCGATCTGCTGCCCGTAAAACTCATAGGTCTGATGCGCGGAATCGGAACTGAGACCGGCCTGCAGCGCCTGGGTATAAGCGGAGTCGGCGGCAAGCTGCATCTGCTGACTCGTAGTGTCTAACTTCCCCATGGTTTCAACCGCCGCGATATGGGCAGCGGTGTTGGAGGCCTCCAGGGCAGCGTAATTAGCCTGCCCAGCCTCGTAATTTGCCTGCGCGGCCGAAAGACCGGCCTCCGCGCTTTTTAAGGAAGCGTTTGCCTGATCCAGCGCGATCCTCGCGGTACTGTCGTCCAGCGTAAAAAGCAGGTCGCCTGCTTCCACATGATCACCTACCTCAAAATTCTTCGTCAGGACCTCGGCGCTGACCTTCGGTATTATGTAAACCGTACTGTCTGCCTCAACGGTCCCGATATAGTTGGACTCGGTGGACAGGGTTCGAACCTCCGGAAACTGCTCCGTGATTGTGATCACCGTATCCGAAATACTGGGAGAAAGCGGCTCCTCCTCTTCCTTTTTACAGGAGGTCAGGGCAAGCAAAAGTAATACCGGTACTAAGACCGCGCTCCTCTTAAGGCCCTTTTTTCTGTACTTTCCGCTTCCGGCGCACTGGGCAGCCTCTTTTATCATTCCGTTTTTCTCTATTCCGCTACGCTGGTACTTTTTCATCCTGTACCTCCTCTGCTTCTCCTATACTCCAAAGGCTTGCAAAATGACGAAACAAACGCATTCTGGCCTCATACTGTCCCTCATCGCTCAGATCGTAAACGATACCCACTACCCGGTTAAAGAGCAGCCCTTCGATCGAAACACCCGCAGCCTCAAAATCCATCTCCCGGATCTCGCCTTTGTTGTACTTGCGCTTCAGGATCTCTGTAAACCAGGGGGCCTGTCCTCTGATCATACACAATACCCTGTCGTCTGTGATGATGCTTCTCGCCTCCTCCTCACGAAAGACGATCCGAAGGACATCGATGTTTTCCCTGACATTATTTGAAAAATCCTGATAGACCGCCTCCAGCATCTCGACCACGGGCAGGTTTTCATAAACAGCGATATTTCCGCTGTTCAGAAAAAGATCCGCGCTTTGTCTCGCGCTCTCCTCCAATATCGTCCGGAATATCTCCCGCTTTCCGTCAGGAAAATAATGGTACAAAAGCCCGTCCGCAAGCTTCACGCTCCGATTGATCTCCCGAACCGTCGTACCCTGATAGCCCTTCTCCGAAAAGAGTCTCCTTGCCGAGCTTAACAGCTTTTCTCTTGTCTCCGCCGCCTGGGCCTCCCGCATATTCACGATTTTCGCTCTTCCTTTCCGTCGCTACCCTGGCCCTGAGCCTCTCCGGTCCGAATTTTCACGTTTCCCCTGCTTTCTGTCCTCTTAGACTTGCATTTTCGTTCAACGTCTGTTCAACGAAAAACAAAATAACACATATACGGGTTTAAGTCAACGATATTTAGTTAAAAAACGCTATGATACTATATCGGCACGCCGCTCGTAAACCTGCGAACGGCTAACTGAACAGTTACCAAAATACATATATTCCTTTCGGGCATGCTTAAGAACTATATCAATCAGCAGGAACGATGAGGCTCTCTTACTCGCAGCGGCCCTGCCATGCAAAAGAGCCGCCCGCGCAGGCAGACAGCTCATTTTGTTCTAAAGAAAAAAACAGATTCTCAGCTCTTCCTTAGATTACCTTCATAAACATATCCTTGGAAACACCGCATACCGGACAGCACCAGTCATCCGGAAGATCCTCAAAAGCGGTTCCCGGAGCAATGCCGTGCTCGGGATCACCCTTCTCGGGATCATAGGTATAACCACAGGGGTTGCAGAAATACTTATCCATGAAACGTCCTCCTGTCAAGATTGATATTCTTAGTGCCAGGCCCCGTCTGTTCTGAACACCGTCCTAAGACAGCAGCTTAAACCGCCCCGGCCGCCCGGCTCATTTTTATTATTATACCATATTCCCGGGCAATTGGAAATTCTATTTTTTCTACTATAGCAAACGACAAAAGTATTTATACTTTGGTCGTTTACTGCGCAAACAGCCATTCCCTGTATTCCGGTTTGTTCTCATCCGAAGCCTCGACCCAGGAACAATGGGCGTTTACACCGTAGGTCTTCTTCATATATCCGGCCGGAAGCTCCTTGTATTTCAGCTTCGGAAACAACCTCTGATAGCGCTCCCAGATGTCCCGGGAACCGAGATGAACCTTTCCGTAGATTGCGGAACCGTAGCTTACACGGACGATCTCGTCGTCCTCCGCGTGGAGCATATAGATCGGAACGTCCCTCAGGCGCTCCATATCCTCATCTCCGGTCGCGCCGCAGATCGCAAGCGCGGCCCGAAATCTCCCCGGAAATTCCTTTAACATACGAAAGGTCCCGACACCTCCCGCGCTGTAGCCGTAGATATAAAGCCTATGAGAATCGATCTCGGGATGCTCTTCGATCGTTTCCTCGACCAGAGTCATCACCGCTGTTTTCATCGTCTCCTGGGACCAGTACTGGGACGGACCGTACTGCGGCGCAAGGATAAAGCAGGGATGCTCCTTCTGCCAGGACTCTCTCGCAAACATCGTTCCGATATCGTGCATCCCGATGGGAAGTTCATTATCCTTTCCCACCGCGTCCGCGCCATGCAGATAGAGGACAAGCGGCACCTTTTCAGCCCCTTCCCCCGCTGCCCCAGGTTGAAAAAAACGATAGAGCAGCCGAAACCTGTTGATTTCGTAAACATTCTTTGAAAATTGTTTACATAACTCAATATTATGTTCACCAGGCTTATCCCAGTCCTCAGGCCATCCCATATCGTTTCAAATCCTTTCGTGCTTATGTCCATAAGATTATGTAAACCAGTTCCGGGAACAAAACACCCTTTCTTTCCCTCTCAAACTGCGCGGAACAAATCAGTCTTCCTTAAAAATCCTGTTTCTCCCAACCGGCAGCGATCTTCTGTTCAAGCTCTTCAAAGCTCAACAGGCCGCTCAGGGAATCGTAGGCCTCCACGCAGCAGGTCCCGGTAGCGACAGCAAGCCGGATCGCGTCCTGCGGCTTTCTTCCGAAAAGGACCGCTGTCAGAAACGCCGCGATACTTGTATCTCCCGCTCCGGTACCCGAAAGAACCTTCGACGGCTTATAGCTCTTTTCAAATATCTCCTGATCCGCCCATTCCGCAGGATCCAGGGCAAGCTTTTTCCCGACCCTTTCGATCGTTTCCCTGCCCGCCGTCCGGAAATAGATCCCGGGCGCTCCGCATTTGATCATCAGGACCTTGGCTCCCATCGAAAGCAGCTCGTCGGCAAGAGGTCTGACATCCTTTTCTATGTCCAACATAAGGGTCACATCCTTACCGTCCGCCCGTTCCATCCACTCGTCGTAGCGGGCTCTGTCCAACATATAGCAGAGCTCCTCTACGCTCGGGACAAAGAAATCCACATAGGGAAGGACCTTTTTTAAGATCGCTTTCCAGTCCTGCTGGCCCGCCTCCGAGCTGTCGTCCACCGCAGCCAGATCCAGAGACGTCGCAAGTCCCAGAGAGCTTACCTTTCGGTAGATCGAAACCAGCTCTTCTCCTTCGTTTAAATACATCCGCCGCATGATCGATGGATAGCCGAAATGAAAGAGATCCGCCTTTTCAAGCTCCGAAAAATCCAGATCGTCATAGCCGAAGGTATTGTTCGCGCCGGGATCGTGCAGAAAGATCCGGTCGATCCCCGGAATCGCGATGGCCACCGTATAGGAGGTACGGGAAGCGGGATCTATGATCATATCCTCCCGTCCGTCATAGCCGTTTCGCTCCATTACCTGTAAAACCAGCCTGCCAAAATCATCATCGCCAAGCTTCCCAAGGAGCTTTACGTCAGCCCCCAGCCGATTCATCGCAAGACCTGTATTAGCAACCGCCCCGCCGGTACTGATACTGACTCCGTCGATATTGATGAGCTTTCCGGGCTTTAACAGCTCTCCGGCCTCTCGGATCTCCCGCTCCGATCTCGGGAATTTCGGGGTAATATCAATACAGATATGTCCCGCGACGATCGCTTTCTTTGTATCTGAACCGTTAGCGTTCTTCATGACAACTCCAATTCCACCGGACAGTGATCCGATCCGAAGACCTCCGTATGGATCCTTGCCTCCCTGATCCTGTCCTTCAGGCTCTCTGAAACGAGGAAATAGTCGATCCGCCACCCCGCGTTCTTTTCCCTGGCCTTAAAACGGTAGGACCACCAGGAATAGATATCCGCCTGATCCGGATAGAGATAGCGGAAGGTATCGATAAAGCCCGCAGAAAGCAGATCCGTCATCTTCCCCCTCTCCTCATCGGTAAAGCCCGCATTATGATGATTGGTCTTCGGATTCTTCAGGTCGATCTCCTCATGAGCAACGTTCAGATCTCCGCAGACCACCACCGGCTTCTTTTTTTCCAATCCCTTCAAGTACCCGCGAAAATCGTCCTCCCAGACCATCCGGTAGGACAGGCGCGACAGATCCTGCCTGGCATTTGGCGTATAGCAGGTAATCAGGTAATGATCAGCAAATTCCGCCGTAATGATCCGTCCTTCCTTATCATGCTCTTTAATCCCCATCCCGCGGGTAACGTTTAGGGGCTCTGTTTTCGTAAACAGTGCCGTTCCGGAGTAACCGGCCTTCTCAGCATAGTTCCAGTAGAGCTGATAACCCGGAAGCGTAAAGTCGATCTGCCCCTCCTGTAACTTGATTTCCTGAAGCATGATCGCGTCAGCGCCGCACTCTGTGGCAAAATCCATAAATCCCTTTGTCATACAGGCCCTGAGGCCGTTGACATTCCATGATATGTAACGCAAATAACTCCTCCAATTTTATGTTAACCATATTTACAAATCTATCCTTTTTCGAAGCGTCTCATGAGAAGGAATCGCTCTCGAAACGGTATTATGTAAACCATCAGCCTCCGTTCTATAAGAGATACGCGTTCTTCTCATCAAAGGCTACAAACGCCTGATCGCCAACCTCATAGATCTTCTTATTCTTCGGGTTGAAATCCGTGATCGTAACCGTATCGTCTCCTACCTTGACATGATAGTTCTGATAGCTCCCCATAAAGCAGGAAAGAGTTACGGTACAGGGAAGCTGTCCGGCATCTTTCAGCTCAGCGCCCTCGGGCCTCAAAAGCAGCTTACAGGAATCTCCCTCCCCAAGCTCCTTCAAATCCGCAGCCTCGACTTTGCTCCCATTGATATCGACCATTCCTCCGCCGTTTCCGTCCGTAGAGACCACCTTCCCGGGCAGGAAATTCGCTTCGCCGATAAAGTCCGCCACGAACTCGTTGACCGGCCGATAGTAGATCTCCTGGGGCGAGCCCATCTGCTCAACGATTCCTTTATTCATTACGATGATATTGTCCGAGATCGCCATCGCCTCGCTCTGATCGTGCGTGACATAGACCGCCGTGATCCCGGCCTCCTGCTGGATCCTTCGGATCTCAGTCCGCATCGAGACACGCAGCTTTGCGTCCAGATTCGAAAGCGGCTCATCAAACAAGAGCACTCCGGGCTCTAAAACCAGGGCTCTTGCAAGCGCCACTCTCTGCTGCTGGCCTCCGGAAAGCTGATTGGTCATTCTGGCTTCTCTTCCCTCAAGGCCCACAAGCGCCAGGATATCCGTAACCTTCCTTTTGATCTCCTCCGCGGGGAGCTTTCGGATCTTCAGACCATAGGCTACGTTATCGAAGACGTTGTAATGCGGCAGCAGCGCGTAGCTCTGGAAAACCATCGCCGTATCCCGCTTGTTCGGTGTCAGGGCGTTGATCGCTTCGCCCCCCAGGTAGATCTCTCCCTCGTCCGGACTCTCAAAGCCCGCGATCATACGTAAGGTAGTCGTCTTCCCGCAGCCTGAGGGTCCAAGCAGGGTCACAAAGCTGCCCGGCTCGATATTAAGGTTCGCGTCCTTTACCGCGTAAAAATCCTTTTTCGTTTTCGGATCCTGATAAATCTTTGAAATATGCTCAAGGCGTATGCCTTTTTTTTCCTTTTCCATGTCTGGCTCCTTTTTCTGTTATCATCTGTCCAACTGAATCAGGCACCGGACCCTCCCGGCAGTCCTGACAGGCCCCTGCTACGTCTCCTCCCGATACCTGCTGGTCCCGAAGAAGCGGATCACAAGATTCATCAGCAGCACCGCCGTATAGGTAATCGCGATCAGGATCGTCGCAAACGCGCAGGCTATGCCATAAGCGCCCTTTTCCGCGAATTCATTGATCTGTACGGTGATCAGGAGGTACTGCGGCGTAACGAGCAGGATGATCGCGCTGATCGCCGTGATGCTCCGCACGAAAGCCGTGACCAAACCGCTTAAAAAGCTGTCCTTGATCAGCGGAAGGGTAACGGTCATAAAGATCCGGAAGCTGTCCGCACCCATATCATAGGCCGATTCCTCGATGCTCTTATCGATCTGGCGAAGCGCCGAGATACCGCTTCTGGTACCGGTCGGCAGACTTCGTACGATGAAGACGATGACAAGCAGTGCTCCCGTTCCGTACAGCCCCTGTAAGAAGCCCGTCCGAAAGACACCGCCGGAAAAGCCCCGGATATAGCCGATACCAAGGACCGTTCCCGGAACCGCCATAGCGAGCATGGAAACCGCCTCGATAAAGCCCTTGGTCTTAAAGCTCCGTTTAACGACCAGGTACGAAATAATCATCGAAAGCAGCGCCGTGATCGGGGAAGCGATCAGAGACAGCATAAAGGAATCCTTAAAGGCCTTGAAGCCCTTATATTTCTTAAATACCTGCGAGAACCACTTCGTCGTCAGATGGAAGTCGTAGCCCCAGGTCTTAAACAGCGCTCCGAAGGGAACACAGATATACATTCCGATCACAAAAACAGCCAGAAGGCAGCACAGGATGGAAAGCGGCACGGTAACGCTCTTCTCTTCGATCAGCATCCGCTCTCTCGAGGCCTTGCCGGAAAGAGTCGCCGTACTCTTAGCCTCCAGATAGTATTTCTGTACGATAAACATAAGAAGCGTGATCAGAAGAAGAACGACCGCCATAGCCGATGCACCTTCCTTATCATAGGCTCCGGTGATCTGTAAATAAATCGTCGTCGCAAGCGTATCGTAGGAGCCTCCGATGATCATCGGATTGGCGAAATCCGCGATGGATTCGATAAAGGTAACAAGAAAGGCGTTTCCAAGACCCGGCAGGATCAGAGGCAGCGTAACCGTCGTAAATACCCGCCACCTTGCGGCCCCCATATCTCTCGCCGCTTCCTCCAAGGACGGATCGATATTTTTTAACAGGCCCTTTAACATCATATAACAGACCGGGAAAAACGTCAGGGTCTGTACGATCACGATCCCCCAGAAGCCGTAGACGCTGTTGTCGTAGATATGCAGAAGATATCTTGTAATGATCCCGCTTTTTCCGAACAGCATGATCATCGACAGCGACAGTACAAAGGGCGGAGAAACCACCGGCAGGATCGAAACGACCTTAAACAGACCGGTCATCATGCTCGTCTTCAGCCGAACATAGACCTCTACATAGGCAAAGAGCAGACCGATCAGAGACGACAGGATCCCGACGAGCAGGCCGACCTTCAGGGTATTGCCGATAGCCCTTCGAAAGTTTGACATCGCCATGATCCTCTGGAAGATCGAAAGCGTTATGCCATCGTCGGTAATAAAGCTGTCTACCAGCAGGATCGCTAAGGGATAGAGTATAAATAACGTCAGAAAAGCGATCAGGACGACGATCGTTGTGACCATGACCGGATCAGCGAAAAACTTCTTCCGGTCCAGAGACCGGCTTTGCGTTTTTGACATAAATAACACCCCACTATAGTTCTGATATTACAATCGAGGCGGGCGGATCAAACCCACCCGCCCCATATAGAGCATTTATTCTAAAATTATCAGAGACAGCATTATTACTCTGTCTGGAATCTGTCATCCGCAGCGCTTCCGAGCGCTTCCATAACCTCTTCCACATAGGTAGTCGTATTGTTCTTCGCGTCCTCGAAGTCATAGTCCATAACGTTCTCGGGGTCCAGGCCGAACTCGGCAGCGATAGCCGGCTGCTCCGCGTTGTCGAGAACAAGGAACTGATAGGAGCCGTTCTGCGCGGCAAGCTCTACGCACTCGGGGCTCAGAGCGTACTCGATCCAGAGCTTAGCAGCGTTGGGATGCGCGCAGCCCTTAAAGATCGCGGTAGCGCCAACCTCAAAGCTCGTTCCGCTGGAGGGGATGATCAGCTCGATATTGCCGTAGCCGTTATCCTCGATCTGCGTGATTCCGTCATGCAGGAAGCCGATACCTACGACACACTCGCCTGTCCCTACGTTCTTAGAAGGGCCGGAGCCGGACTTCGTATAAACCTCGATATTCTTATCCAGATCAACGAGATATTTAATTCCTTCATCGTGCCCGTACTTCTGGATCATCGTATTGACAACCAGCTTTGCGGTACCTGCGGTATTGTAGTTCGAAAGCCAGATCAGACCCTGATACTTCGGATCCAGAAGATCCTCCCAGTCCGCGGGAGCCTCGATCCCCATACGATCAAGCTCATCCGTATTTACCATAAAGCCCAGGATCCCCTTGTAGATACCATACCAGTTTCCGTCCTTGTCACGGTACATATCGCTTAACAGATGGCTGGCATTCTCCGCCTCGTAGGGCTCAAGTAAGCCTTCCGCCGTCGCTACGTTATAGGGATCGGTCGTTCCGCCGAACCAAACGTCGCCAGAAGGATTCCCGTTCTCTTCTTCGATCTTGCTCTGTACCTCACCGGTAGACAGTCTCTGATACTGAACCTTAATCCCGTAGAGCTCCTCGAAATGCTCACAGGCAGCCGCGAGATAATCCTCCTCGCAGGAGCCGTAAACGATAAGCTCTCCGTCTTCCTTTGCCGCAGCAACCAGATCCGAATCCGCGGACGCCTCTCCGCCTTCCTCAGCCTCTGCTGCCTCAGAAGCCCCCGAGCTCGCAGCCGGAGCACTCGCCGTGCCGGCCGGTGCAGCGGCGCAGCCTGCAAGGCTTGCCGTCATAACGCCGCAGAGCAGTAATGCTATTAACTTTTTCATTTTGCTTCCTCCTGTTGAATTCTTTGTATACAGGCTCCGGATCAGGCTACCTCCGGCCCTTCCCGTCCTGTACTCTCACTATTCATAATTATAACCAACAAATCACAAATCCGCAACCGGAATTATATGCAAAATAAACAAAAAAAGCCTGCGATATATCAATCAATACATCGCAAGCTCCTTAGTTTTACATAATAATATTTGGGTGAGGCGTATAAATATGTAATTCGGATGCCTGCCTATACTCGCGAACGCAATTAATTGCCGTTTTTGATAAAGCAAACGTACTGGAATTGCGTTTGCGAGTCCGGTTGATCGGCAACGAAAATCGTTAATCAGTATAAATTGCGCCTCGGATAAATTCACCCATTTTTAGCTTTCCCCAGGTACAGCTCCTTCACCTTCTCATTCGCAAGAAGCTCCTCCCCGCTGCCCTCTAAGGAAATGACGCCCGTCTCCATAACATACCCGTAATCAGCGACCTTTAACGCCATATTCGCGTTCTGCTCGATCAGAAGTACCGTCGTTCCCTGCTTATTGATCTCGCGGATGATCTCAAAGATCCCCTGAACGATGATCGGCGCAAGCCCTAAGGAAGGCTCGTCCATCATAATGATCTTCGGCTTGCTCATAAGCGCCCTTCCTACCGCAAGCATCTGCTGCTCGCCGCCTGAGAGCGTACCCGCCGCCTGCCAGGAACGCTCCTTTAACCTCGGGAACAGCTCATAGACATGCTCGATATCCGCGTCCAGGCTGTCGTTTCGAAGATAGGCGCCGATCTTCAGATTCTCTAGTACCGTCAGATCCGGAAAGACTCTTCTGCCCTCGGGAACCATCGTGATCCCCTTTGCGACGATATCCGCCGTAGGAAGCCCGATCAGCTCCTCGTCATCCAGTGTAATAGAGCCGCTCCCCGCCTTTACTAATCCCGAGATCGCCCGAAGCGTCGTAGATTTTCCCGCGCCGTTTGCTCCGACAAGGGTTATGATATTTCCGTAGGGGACATCGATGGAGATCCCCTTGACCGCTTCGATCCCGCCGTAGTTTACCTTCAGGTCCTTAATTTTCAGCATCTTCCGTCACCCCCAGATAAGCGTCTATAACTCTCTGATCGGCCTGTACCTGCGCAGGCGTTCCCGTCGCGATCAGTCTGCCGAAGTCCAGAACATAGATCCGCTCCGAGATCTGCATGACCAGGTCCATATGATGCTCGATCATAAATACGGTCAGCTTGTATTTATCCCGGATCTCACCGATGAAATCCGTAAGCTCCTGCGTCTCCTGCGGATTCATTCCCGCGGCAGGCTCGTCGAGGAGCAATAACTCCGGATCCGTCGCAAGTGCTCGCGCGATCTCCAGTCTCCTTTGGATCCCGTAGGGAAGAGAGCCCGCGATCTCATCCTTCAGATGCAGAAGATTCTGCTCCGAAAGCAGAGCCGTCGCCTCCTCCCGCATTCGCTTCTCTTCGGCGCTGCTCAGTCGGAAGGTCGAGGAGAACCAGTTGTGCTTTGCCCGCATATGCTTTGCGATCAGAACGTTATCCAAAACCGTCAGATTCGAAAACAGCCGGATGTTCTGAAAGGTCCGAGCGATACCTAACTTTGTTATTTTATCGGGGGTCGGGCTGATCACGTTGTGGTAATCTCCGAGGTAATCCCCCGCGTATTCCTTTTTTATCTTCTTCTGCGGATAGTTCTCCACCATGGGCTTTTCGTGGAAACAAACCCGTCCGTTGGTCGGCTCATAAACGCCGGTCACACAGTTAAAGGCCGTCGTCTTTCCTGCGCCGTTAGGTCCGATCAGCGCCACGATCTCCCCTTTATTCACCTCAAGAGACAGATCGTTGACCGCGACAACGCCGCCGAACTGCATCGTAATATGCTCAAGCCGTAATACGTTCTCGCTCATTTTGCCACCTCCCCGCTCTTTCCGGGCTTCTCCTTAAACAGGTCGGGAAGCTCCCTGGTTCCCATAATGCCGCGGCTGAAGAACAGCACGACGATCATAATGATGATCGAGAAAATAACCATACGGAAGCCGTTTCGAAGCAACGGCACCTTCGTCTGCCCCGTCGCCGCAAAATAGGCAAGCCAGCCAAGAACAACTACGCAGACCGCCGCGCCCGTCCCGTAAAGGGCTTTCGGACGATTCTCCTTCGGCTTTCTGATACGGATGATCATAAGAACCAGCAGAACAACAAAAATCACCGCCATGATCCCGATAAACTTTCCGCGCTCCGCAGGATTTAAGATTGTTTCCTGATCCAGGAACCGAAGCCACCATTCGCTGCAGGCGATATAGAGGAAGGAAGCGATCAGGCTCCCGGAAATCGAACCGATTCCTCCGATCACGACGATCAGAAGGATCTCATAGGTCATCGCCGACTTAAAGATGGCCGCCTGCGCCGAGGTCTGATACATAGCAAGCAGCGCCCCTCCGATCCCGGCAAAGAAGGAGCTGATACAGAAAGCTAACATCTTATGCTTCGCCAGATCGATCCCCATAGCTTCCGCCGCGACCTCATCCTCCCGGATCGCCTTAAAAGCTCTGCCATAGGAGGAGTTGATCAGCAGAAGAATGATCGCTACCGAGATCCCGACCACAGCGAAATACGCGAAGGTGGACTGAAAGACCGGGAACTTTCTGAGAAGATTGGAGCCGTTTGTGATCGGTCCGAGGGTCTGCCACTGAAAGATCGCCCGGATGATCTCCGCAAAGCCAAGCGTCGCGATCGCCAGATAATCCGATTTGAGCCGCAATACCGGAAGACCGATCAGCCAGGCAAAAAACGCCGCCACAAGTCCCGCAAGGATCAGAGCGATGGGAACCGGCAGGGCAAACTGGATAAGTCCTCCGTCAAAATACTGATATACCGAGGCCCTGTCCTCTACGGGGATCGTAAAGATCCCGTAGGTATAAGCTCCGAGAAGCATAAAACCCGCCTGTCCCAGAGAAAAGAGTCCGGTAAAGCCGTTCAACAGGTTCATACTGACTGCGATCAGCGCGTAGATCGAGCCCTTCTTTAAGACCATGAACAGCATATTCCACGAGGGCGGCGCCACACGCTCCGCCACCGCTGTAAAGACAAACAGCGCTATTACTATAACAGCTGTTATCATTTTCCCGCGTTTGTTTTCCATATCCTTCATCCCGTCCACCTACACTTTCTCCGTTGCTTTTTCGCCAAACAGTCCGGTAGGCTTAACAACAAGAATGATGATCAGAAGGGCAAAGGTAACGGCATCCGAAAACGTCGCCAGACCGATATTGGATTCGATCCCGACCATATTAAGCATTGCCTCCAGGCCCTTTACAATGTTTTCCGAAATCCCGATGATAAAGGCGCCGATTACCGCGCCCGGGATCGATCCGATCCCGCCGAATACCGCCGCGACAAAGGCCTTCAGTCCCGGCATCGCGCCCGACGTATAGGTGACCGCTGTATAATTTGTAAAGTAGAGAACGGAGCCCACCGCCGCGAGAAACGATCCGATGACAAAGGTGACCGAAATGACCGAATTGATCCGGATCCCCATCAACTGCGCCGTATCGTAGTCCTTTGACACCGCGCGCATCGCCATCCCGATCTTCGTATGGTTGATCAGCATTACCAGCGCGTAGACCAGAGCGATCACCAGAAACGGCGTAACGATCGTAACCACTTTCGTTGTAGCGGGACCGATCTCAACCGAATTCGAGATAAACGGGACTGTCGGATACTGCTGGGCAAGTCCGCCTGTGATATAGGCGACCAGATTCTGCAGCAGATAGCTGACCCCGATAGCAGAGATCATGATCGACATCCTCGGAGCGGAACGAAGCGGTTTATAGGCGATCCGCTCGATGGCGAATCCAATCACGACCGTAAGGATCAGCATAAGCGGCAGGGCGATATACCACGGCAGCGTCGCGCACATATAGACCATCATTACGCCGGCCACCATAAATACGTCCCCGTGCGCGAAATTAATCAGCCTGAGGATTCCGTAGACCATGGTATATCCGATGGCGATCAGCGCATACTGTCCCCCGACAGAGATCCCGGATAACAGATACGGTAAAACAACACTCATCTAAATTCCTCCTCTAAAATACTTCTTACGCGGCCTGCGCAATCGAGTAGAGGTGATGAAATCCCCCTACTCGCCGCGCGGCCCGCGTCCGGCTTCAGCCGGAAAACTTCCATACGCGGGCCTGCGCATAAGAAAGGGTCCCGAAGAAAACCCTCCAGGACCCCTGCATTTTTCTTACTTAAATACCCTGCTCCGCAACGAAATCCCACTCACCGGTCTCGTTATTGGCTTTCTTTACATAAGCGGTATCTCTCTCCGCGTCGCCGGTCTCGTTGAAGGCGATCTTTCCGGAAACACCCGTGTATACAACGCCCGGGATCGCTGCCTGAACAGCCGCAGGATCGGTGGAGCCAGCTGCCTTTAACGCCTCAAGCGCTACATAGTAAGCGTCATAGCCCATCGCCGAAACCGCCGCGATCATATCGTTTCCGCCGTTGTTGGCAAGAGCCGTAGAATCGCCGTTGATATAAGCCTTTAAGCCCTCGTCGAACTCAGGAACCGCGCCCTCCTGATAGAAGGTCGTAACACAGATCTCAACATCCTTGCCCTGCGCCGTACCGGAAACTACGTTGGAATCCCAGGTATCGCCGGCAAGAAGCGGGATCGTAAGACCCTGAGAAGCCGCCTGCTCGATGATATTCGCCGCCGCCTCGATCGAAACGGGCGAGAAGAATACCTCACAGTCCTGACTCTTCGCGTTCGTGATATAAGAGGTAAAGTCCGAATTTCCCTCCGGGAAGGACTCCTCAACAACCTCTCCGCCGAGAGCCTTGAAGGCCTCCACGAAGTAATTTACAAGGCCTGCCGAATAATCGTCGCCGAGCTTGCTTAAGCAGTAAGCCTTCTTCGCGCCGAGAGTCTTGGAAGCATAGTTCGCAAGAACGGTGCCCTGGAACGGATCTAAGAAGCAGATCCTGAAATAATGGTCATTTCCCTCGGTAACCTGGGGATTTGTACAGGTAACGCCGATCGCCGGAACGCCGCCGTTCTTAAATACATCGGAGGCAGCGATCGAAACGCCCGAGCCGTAAGAACCAAGTACGACCGATACGCCCTCGGAAACAAGCTGCTGCGCAGCCGAAGGTCCCTTCTCCGTTGAGGACTGGTTATCCACAACAACTAACTGCACCGTATATTCCTCTCCGCCGATCTCAACGGTAGGAGTCTCGGAGTTCGCGTACTGGATCCCAAGCGTTTCCTGCTTTCCGCCCGCGCCGTTATCACCCGAAGCCGGCTCAAAAACGCCGATCTTTACTACCTTATCGCCGGAAGCCGCAGCCGTAGAAGCGGAAGCGTCCGAAGAAGCAGTGCCGGAAGCCGCCGGAGCAGCGCCGCAGCCAGCCAGAGCAGCTGCCGTTACCGACATGGCAAGTAACATAGAAATCAATTTTGTTTTTCTCATCCTTCTCTCTCCTTTTCCTGAACTTGCTGCGTCCTTCGCAGAGCCTTCCTCTTTGGACCTGCTTAGGCCACAACGAATATATTATACGTTAATCCCTTTCCTAAATCAATATCGGATTTTAGACGAGGGGCTACCGCTTCGCCCCTCTTTGACCTGTACACGTTTTATTGTACAACCCTGAAACGCTTTTTTTCTTGACTCTCTCAATTCAAATAGGTTATAACTTTAATAGTAACTACGTGGAGGATATTATGCTCCTGACAGGAGAGATCGAGAAAGCCATATCCGGGCTTTTTGCAAAAGCTGCACAGAAGGATCTTACAAACGAGGATTACGAAGAGCTCTGCCGATCGGCCGGCGTTTCCAGAATGTATTATGATATGACGCTGGAAAACGATACCCAGTACAGAGACATGGCGACCGGAATGTTAGTGACCTCCGAGGTCGAAAAAGATAACGCTGTTATCCTTTATGATGACGGAAACGAAACGGAGCTTGTTAAAAAATATACCTATTATTACGAAGGAAATGAATACGTCCACGCCTATGTTGCGTTTAAGAAGGGGGTAAAGGAGGAGGATCTGAATCAGGAATGCTTTCAGTTCCTTTCCGATGTGGTCTATATGCTGGTCAGCCGCCAGAATATGCGGCTGATGTTGGATTTTGCGGAAACGCATGATGCTCAGACCGGTATCCCCAACGGCTCCTATCTCGGCCGTTTCTATTATCAGTGTATCCATCGTTATCCCGAGAACCGGTACCTGGTGATCTTCATCAATCTCCACAATTTTAAATTTCTGAATAAACAGGGCGGCACAAGAACCGGCGATGAAGGTATCGTCCGTTATGCCAGGACCCTTTACGGTATGATGGAAAAGGACGAAGGGGTCTGCCGCCTCGGCGGAGATAATTTCGTTCTCTTTATTAAAAAACAAAATCTGGATCGGATGATCGAAAATCTTCACGGTATTACAATAGAGAACCTCGAAAGCGCCCATGGAAAGGATTTTACGATCTCCGCCTGGATCGGGATCTCCCGTGATAATATGCAGGAGCCCTTCGGGCAGCGACTGGAACAGGCCAATATCGCCTGTATCCTGGGGAAAAACCGCCTGAAGCAGACCGTCGTCTTCTATACCGAGGAGCTGGCGCATATGATGGACCGTACCAAGCAGATCATCGGGATGTTTCATCCGGCGATCGCGAACCGGGAATTCAAGCCCTATTTCCAGGCCAAGGTCGATATGACCACCGGGAAGCTGGTCGGCTTTGAAGCGCTCTGCCGCTGGCTCCACGAGGGAAATCTGATCTATCCGGACCAGTTTATTCCTGCCCTGGACTCCCAGGGTCTGATCCATGAGCTCGATATGGAGATCCTCAGACTTACCTGCGAGAGTATCCGGAAATGGAAGGATTTGGGCCTGAACCCTCCTCCCGTCTCCGTCAATCTTTCCAGAAAAAATATCTTTGTTCCTCATATTGAGGACAAGATCCTTTCAATCATAAAAGAAAACGGCATCGACACTTCCTCCATCGAGGTCGAGATCACGGAAACCGCTACCGAAGAGGAATATCTCAGACTGGTGGATTTCATCAACCAGCTGAAGCAGTACGGTCTCCTTATCTCCATCGATGATTTCGGGACCGGCTACTCTTCGCTCTCTCTGATCCATAATATTAACGCTGATGTCATAAAGATCGACAAGAGCTTCGTCGATGCTCTCTTTACCGACGAAAAGTCCTCCGTCCTTGTAGAAAGCATTATCACACTGGCGGACCGCCTCGGTATGAAGACCATCGCGGAGGGTGTCGAAACCGCGATGCAGGGAATGACTCTTGTGGGTATGGGCTGCAAGAACGCCCAGGGTTACTATTACAGCAAACCGGCGGATTATGAGGCAACGACTGAGATCTTAAAAAAGCCTCCTTACAAACCGATCCCGGAGACTTAAGCCGGGTCTTTGCGCACTTTATACTCAATAACGAAATTACTTTCCATTTCGTTATTGAGTGCGCCGAATTCGGGCCGCTCGCTTAAGGCGGCATATTTCCTATCCGAATTCGTGCGCATCATATTATACGATTAACGAAAAGCGGCAGAGCTTTTCGTTAATCAGTATAGCTTTATCAGAGTGGCGGGATTGCTGCTCTGCCAACTTATATCCATATCACCCGGGTAACGCCCCCTGCGCAAACTTCTCGATCCGGCAGGTATATTTCTCCGTTTTCTTCGTATAATTTATTCCAATAAGCAGAAGCTCACCCTTATAATCAGATAACGCGCCGGTATAGTTTCGATCCTTGATCTGTTTGATCGCTGCTCTTGCGCTCCGGTTCCATTTCAGTTCTACGAGCATTGCCGGATACCTTCCCTCTCTTTTCGGGATAAACGCTATGTCCGCAAAGCCCTTTCCTGCCGGCAGCTCTCTCACCACATAATAATTAACTCTCGCGGTATAAAAGCTAACCATGATCGCTAACGCCAGAGCGTTCTCGTCGTGGAAATCTATGATCGAAGCATAGTCCTGATGGGAGGAAGCGATAATCTTCGCTACCTTTTCCTCGCTAAGCTTCCAGACAGCCCGAAGCAGCTCATCCGAATGCCTCAGAGCATCTCCGACATCATCCCAGTCACCGGTCTTTATCGCCGCCTCAAATACCTCTGCCACCTCTGTATTCGGTATGAACGCCTCCTTTGTATACGCGTCATATCCCAGATACCCCATATGGATCAGACAGGTCAGTACATCATCCTTTGACTTAAACTGAATTACATCATTCTGAAACCCGTTCACATTAACGCTGCATCTCTCTCCAGCCAGCATATGGATAATATCCTCTTTAAGCCCTGCGTAATCCATCGTGATATAATCCTGAAGAGAGGCAAAGTTTCCCGTATTTTTCCAGAAGGATCTGAGAGCATCCATCCGAAAAGCCTCTACCACAGAATTGGGATTATAGATATGCCAAAGTCTCTTCGCTCTGCCGTCCACAAGACGAACGCATCCGTCAGGATTTTTGATTTCTTCTTCGAGTTGTACTTCTTCCTCGGATTCATCGGAATTCACAGACTCCTCCCCGATCTTTGCGGATCCGGACGCGTACATATAATATCCGTCATACCAGTTTCTCATATCGCGGGGATCTACCGAATATCTCCGGCATAATCCGTTGACCTCGTC